>NZ_JAEMUD010000001.1:900000-1123457 GCF_018342475.1 Parachlamydia sp. AcF125
GAGCAGACGCTGGAAATCTGATTGCCCAAACGATTGCAGGCTCTGAGAATGTGTTTAGCTTGATCCATACGTTTAAATACGACGCTGCCGGAAATCCCCTGGAAGAAGAAATTTACGGCAATCTCAGCGGAAAAAACCCCGTCCCCCCTCAAATTGACCAGGAGGGGAAAGCTGTTAAAAATGGGTGTGAGCATCATATTATCTCCCGCACCTTCACTACTGAGGGCTTTAATTTGAAGCTATCGGAAACAGAAGGGGCGCAAAAAAATGCCTACACCTACTACCCAGGCAAAGATTTGTTAAAAACCAAATTTGTCTACGACCATTCTGCTCTCCAATATCGACATTTTTATGCATACAATCCCCACGGTTTTTTGACGCGGGAAATTATCGACGATGGCGCCGCCCATGAAAAAAACGATCTAACAAATGTCACCCAACGGATCATCCGCGAATTTTCTGAACGGCAGCAAGCTCCTTTTGGCCTTACCCAAGAAGAAAAGCTCCTCTATGCGGATGCTAATGGCCATGAAACTTGCGTCAAAAGGGTTTATAACTTTCACGATGCGCTTGGGCAGCTTTATGAGCAGCATCATTATGACCTCGCAGGAAATTTGCGCTATCGCCTGCAATGGGAATACGACAGCCGTGGAAACGTCATCCGACAGGTGAATGCTCAGGGGGAAGAAACTTTATGCCAATATAATGACTTCAATCAGCTCATTTATGAGCAGGGCCCTAATCAAGCTTATCACACAGAATACACCTATGATGGGATAGGACGGCAAACATCCCTTATCACAGTTGACCATAGCGACAATCAGCGCTACACCATCAGCTATCAATACGACAAACGCAACAACCGCATTTCCACTAGCGACTGGTATGGCAACCAAACAAATTACCAATACGACCGTTTTGATCGGCTGGTAAAAACCCTTTATCCCCCCATTCCTTCTCCTAGCGGGCAACTTTATAGACCAGAAGAGCAGACCGAATATAATGCCTTAAATCACGTCACCAAAATGACAAATGGGAATGGGCATTCCCTTTCCCAAAGAAATACCATCCGCGGACAACCCTTCTCTATTATCTATGCCGATGGCTCCTCAGAGATTATGACCTATCATTTAGATGGGACTCTGCAAGAAAAAATCGACAAGAATGGGATGATCACCCGCTATAGCTATGATTACCAAAAACGCCCCGTGCGCATTGAATACCTGGCCTCTTCCGGAGAAAGCCTGGGTTATCATGCTAAAGAATACTCCGCTTTTCATCTCATGCGCGAAATGGATGCTGAAGGACATGTGACTGCTTATCAATATGATAGCTTAGGGCGTCTCAGCGCTATTCTCAAAGAGGATGCTGCCATCTACTACACTTACGATACTCTGGGCAGAAAAAATAGCATTAAAACTTTTTTCGGAAGTGAGCCAACCGATTACACTTTAGAAGTGTTTGAATACGATTTGAAAGATCGGGTGGTAGAGGAAAGAAAAGAAGATGCTCAAGGTACTATCTTGCGCAAGCAGACCTATGTTTACGATGCCAGCGATAATAAATTGCAAATCAGCACCTACTCCGATGCAGGTGTGGGGACAACTTATTTTACCTATAACTTCAACAATCAACCTACCAAAATAGTTGATCCCGACAACAATACCACCTATCTCACCTATAACTACAATTACCGGGATGCCTATGATATGGTCGTCCCCTACTCTGAGTCTACCGATCCCAAAGGCAATGTGACCATTGTCATTGGCAATGCGCTGGGGAAAACAGCAAAAGTGCAGAGAAAAAACTCTTTAGGGCAAATTACGCAAGAGAGGGACTATTTTTATGACGGAGCGGGCCAGCTCATCGAAACGCGCGAAAAAGTCTTTAAGCTAGGGAGATGCGATAGGCAAGTCATCACCCAGTGGACATATGATCCTATAGGGCAGCTGGCAAGCTGCATGGAAGCTGTTGGCACACCGGAGCAAAAAACTACTCTCCACGCCTATAATAATAGCAGTCAAAAAGTGGCCACCTACAAGCCTGATGGCAACCAAATTTTATTTACTTACGATCCCAAAGGGCGCCTATCCACGGTCACCTCTGCCGATCAAACCCTTGGCTACGCCTATAGCTATAATTTGAACGACTGCCCTATTGTGGTTGAGGATTTAATCCACCATACCCAAAGCCGCAAAACGTACGACGCTAATGAGCGCTTGATTGAAGAAATATTAGGCAATGGGCTTAAGCTTTCCTATACCTATGATCGGCAAGGGAGAATTTTAACCACCACTCTCCCCGATCAAAGTAGCCTCGCCTATGCCTATAATGCCGCCGATCTGATAGCCGTAAAAAGATTCTCTGCTTCAGGGGAAGAGCAATACAAACAAACCTACCGCTATGACCAAGCCGGAAATCTTAAAGAAAGGCAACTTCCTTTTAATTTGGGAACCGTTTCTCACTCCTATGATTTGCTTAACCGGCATCGATCTACCCACTCGCCTTACTTTAGCGAAGTAGAGGTGCAATACGACAATACCGGCAATCTGACTTCTCACCTTTTTAAAGACCCCTTGGGAGAGCTTCCTTGTAAATATGAATACGACTCTCTTTACCAGCTTAGCCGCGAAGATACCCTTTCTTCGCATACCTATCAGCATGATTCCCTTTTTAATCGATTTGGCAAAGATGAGCAAAGTTTTGAATTTAACGCCCTCAATCAACTTTTAGGAGATAAGCTAGGGGCCTATAGCTACGACCGCAACGGAAATCTGGCAGAAAAGGGCGACCAAAAATACACCTACGATGCTTGGGACCGTTTAATTTCTGTCACCACAGACACTAAGCGCTTTACTTATGTGTACGATGAGCTAAATAGGCGCTTGTGCAAAGAAGCTGCCCAATGGGATCCTTCCACCCATGACTGGACACCACAGGAAAAGCAATATTTTCTTTATCAAGGCGAAAATGAAATCGGCCTATGCGATGCGGCATATAACCTGCGGGAATTGCGCGTGCTAGGATATGGGCGAGGAGCTGAAATAGGGGCGGCTATTGCCTTTGAAATGGAGGGAAAAACCTACCTTCCCTTCTGCACCTTTGCCGGAAATACGCGGGTATTGCTCAACTCTTGCGGCAAACCTATGGAAATCTATCGCTATACCGCTTTTGGAGAAGAGGTGAGCCTGGATGCTTCCGGTACTCCGAAAGCCCCCACTGCAGCTTGGAGATTTAGCTCCAAAAGATACGACCCTGAGACAGGCTTTATCTATTTTGGAAGGCGTTATTACGATCCTCAAACAGCTCGCTGGACCACAGCTGATCCCTTAAGCTATGCAGCAGGCCCCAATCTGTACGCTTACGTCAATAATAGCCCCCTTACCCACCTCGATCTGTACGGCCTTTGGCACGATTGGGTAGATGCCAGGCGCGAGCGCAGATTCTACGCAAGGGTTAAGACTAATGTTACCAATTATCACAGATCAAGGGAAAATAGGCCCGGTAGAAAAAATAATTCTGTCTGGTTCTGGGATAGCTTTGAAAAAATAACTCCTCGTCAGGTAAACTCGTGTATCTACAATACAAGTGATCAAGGCTATCTCCCTTTAGAATTTGGCGGTAAAATCATGATCTGTAATGGGATGAACAATACTTTTGAAGAAGCAAGAGGGCATGCCTCTTATGTTTCTTCACTGAGCGGCTATAGAACCGATGGCGTTTACAATTCGACTAAAAACTTCATTATCGATACGCTTGAGGCGGCTCTTGGTTTGGGAGGAATTGGAACTACGCCGGCGCGCTTGCTGCGTAGAGAATGGCGAAAATTCCACGAGACCGCCCCTCCAGGCGTAAAAATTCTCCAATTTTGCACAAGCCAAGGTGCGATTCACGTAAAGAATGGATTAAACGCTTCGCCTCAAGCAATCAGGAATAGGGTTTTTGTAGTCGCCGTAGCTCCTGCTGATTATATTGAAAGGGACAGGAGTGCCACAGCCGTTCACTATGTGGCAAAACCTTATAGGGATTTTGTGCCCAGATTAAATGTTTTGAAGGCTATCACCACAAAAGCGCATGTAGTGAGCCTTCCATCCCATCAAGAGGCAGATTGGTTTGATCACAGTTTTCAAAGTCCTACTTATAAAGAGGCTATTAATTCTCACATTCAAACCTACATAGAGAGCAAAGGCTCAGAAATATGAATTTTTTTAGAATTATTAAAATTTTGCTACTTATATTTTTTATGGGTACACTGTCTGGAAAAAAAATGGACCGCTTAGACAACAAGACTTTTTATGGTTTTTTATCTAAAGTAGGAGGTAAAATTGAGAAAAAATATAATTTAACAATCTGTGGCAGTGGAAGTGGCTCTTCACCTGAAGGATACTATATAAATAAGTTTATATTAAGTTTTAACGCCTATGGCCCTTTAAGCCACGAGCAACTAAGAAAGCTTTTAATCGAATGTGCAAATGAACTCGTTCGTGAGGTTAATCTCGAAAAGAAACTTGAACCTTTCCTCATAAGAAAACCTTATCCCATCCAAAATGTTCAAATTATAGTTTTTAACTATGACAAACATGGAGGAGGAGTTAAAGATCCCCTTATTACAGTGGCGCAAATTTCCAATGGCATATTAACGTTTCGGACAAGAGACCCAGAGAACGATTTAAAATACAAAAATAATTTCAAAGAAACATATGAAGAAGTTCTAGAGAAACTGAAAACCGCACCTGTTAGTGAGTCAAAAGAAAAGATCCAACTAAATTAATAAGTTTGGAGATTTTTCCAGCTATACTTATCAATAAAGATACTAATATGACTTTCAGCAGCGCTAGAAACAGGTTGCAAATTTATGGCTGTGTCTAAATGGGTCAGAATTGCCCTGGTTATACTCTTTATAAGTGCTTCCGGACAAAAATTCGAATGCATTGATAGCAAAACTTTGTATGGTTTTTTATCTAAGGTAGGCTGGAAAATTGAAAAAAAACATAAATTAGTAGTTCGTGGCAGTGGAAGTGGCTCTTCGCCTGGAGGATCCTACATAAATAATTTTGCTTTAAGTTTTAATGCCTACGGTCCTTTAAGCCATGAACAATTAAGAAAGCTTTTAATCGAGTGTGCAAATGAACTCGTTCGTGAGATTGATCTTGAAAAGAAGCTCGAACCTTTTCTCATAAAAAAGCCTTATCCCATTGAAAACGTTCAAATCATTATTTTTAACAGTGATACAAATGGCATGGAAGTCAATGACCCCTTCATTGCGGTTGCTCAAATTTCTAAAGGCATATTAACCTTTAGAACAATTGATCCGGAAAATAAATTTAAATTCAAAAATGAATTCAAAGAAACCTACGAAGAAGCTTTAGAGAAACTAAAAATGGCACCGGTTAGTGATTCAAACATTTCAAAAGAAAAGGCATAATTATGATAGGTAGCCCTTTGAAATGGCGTCTCTTATTATTCTCTTCGTTAAGAGATAGATGACCCAGATCCAGCTCTTCTTGCAAAGCTTTTCCCTTAAAAAATGGATAATTAAGGGAAAAAGAGCGTTTTTTATCCGTGATTTGTCAGCAAAAAGGTAATTTTGATTTAATTTGACAAATCATTATTACCATTGCCATGAAGTTGACATCATAAAAAAATAAATAATCTTGACCTCGTTGCAGGTATGTGCGATGAACCCTGTAGACCATCTATTGGGAGTACCCATTGATTCATTAAGAGCATTACATTTCACTTTTGTAATTTGTTGCCAACCTAAAAAATAGAAATAAAGGTAGAACCTGAAGACCGTGGGAAAGAAAAAAACGAGATTTTTTATTAGGCCTCTCGCATAACTCTACTGCCATAATTCCCATTATAAATTCCAGCAATCCAATTAATCTTAGGCAGAATCGTTTTCTTCGATTTCTCTGTAGGGATTCGCGATAATTTTAATTTTAGATCGCTTTAGCCTTTCAATAGGTGTCTTTGTTCCATCGATCAAAATGATGTCATGCTCCACGTCAGTTTTAAAAGAGCTTTTGGCTGGACAAAGCAAAATCAGAATATTTGACCAGCCAATCTTCAGCCCAATTTGGGTTCTTTTCTACTCAGATTGGCCAGCTTTTTCTGCTATTCTAGAAATCTTAGTGAGAGTCTTACCTTTATATTTTCCATCAGGGATAGTATTTGCAATTTCTAATGCCCTTTCAGGGTGGCCAGCTTGGGCTAACGCTGTAGAAATATCGGCGAGGGCTTCATTTTTAAAATTTTCATCAGGTATAGTATTTGCAATTTCTAATGCTTTCTCAAAGTGGCCAGCCTGTGCTAATGCTATAGAAATATTGGCGAGAGCGTTGCTTTTACAATATTTTTCGGATATAGCATTTGCAATTTTTAATGCCCTCTCAAAGTGGCTAGCTTTGGCTAATGCCATAGAAATATCGATGAGAGCGCTACTTTTAGAATATAGATCGGAAATTCTATTTATAATTTCTAATGCTTTTTCAAATAATGCTTCTTCAAAGCGGTCAGCTTGTGCTAATGCTATAGAAAGGCTGGTGAGGACCCTCCTTTTAGAATATGGATGGGAAATCCTATTTATAATTTCTAATGCTTTTTCAAACAATGCTTCTTCAAAACGGCCAGCTTGTGCTAATGTTCTAAAAATATCGGCGAGGGCGTTGTTTTTAGGGCCTTTGGTAGATATGCCACTTGCAATTTCTAACGCCTTCTCAAACTGATTAGTTTTTTCTAACTTTTGTACTACATCCCTGAATGCATTGCTTTTAAGGGGGTCACAGGGAATTCTTCTTATAATTTCCAACGCTTCTTCGAAGTTGTTAGCTTGTGCTAATGCTATAGAAATATCGGCGAGGGCATAGCTTTTAGGGACTTCTGCAGATATGCCATTTGCAATTTCTGATGCTTTCTTTAATTGGCCGGCTTGTACTAGTGCTGTAGAAATATTGGCCAGGGCTTTGCTTTTAGGGACTTCTGCAGATATGCCATTTGCAATTTCTGATGCTTTCTTTAATTGGCCGGCTTGTACTAGCGCTGTAGAAATATTGGCCAAAGCTTTGCTTTTAGGGTTTTCGGCAGATATGCCATTTGCAATTTCCAATGCTTTCTCTAATTGGCCGACTTGTGCTAATGCTATAGAGATATAGGCGAGGGCGGTGCTTTTAGGGTTTTCGGCAGATATGCCATTTGCAATTTCTAACGCTTTCTCTAATTGGCCGACTTGTGTTAGCACTATAGAAATATCGGCCTGGGCGTTGCTTTTAGGGCCTTCGTCAGACATGCCATTTGCAATTTCTAAAGCTTCCTCAAATTGATCGGTTTTTTTTAACTTTTTCACCACATCCCCGAGTGCTTTGCTTTTAATAGATTCATTAGAGATTTGCTTGATAATTTCTAATATATTCTCTAATTGACCTGTTTTTGCTACTAATACTTTAGAAATATAGGCCAGGGCGTTGCTTTTAGGGCCTTCGTCAGATATGCCATTTGCAATTTCTAAAGCTTCCTTAAATTGATCGGTTTTTTCTAACTTTTGCACCACGTCTCCGAGTGCTTTGCTTTTAATAGATTCATTGGGAATTCGCTTGATAATTTCTAATATATTTTCTAATTGACCGATTTTTGCTAAATTAATTATAAATTTATATAAATCTTCATTTATAGTTTGTAAAAAAGCTTCTTCATTAATTTTTCTTGAAATTTCGATGGCTTTATCCCATTGACCTTTTTTTAAGAATTTTAATGAAATGTCTCTGACAATGCTCTGTTGGCCATTATACTTACTTGCAATTTCAAAAGCTTGATCGTATTCGCCTTTTTTGATTAGCTTTAAAGATGCCTTTATAAGGAATTTCGAGCTTTCATCAACTAATTCTGCAATTTCAATAATTGTATAAAATAAACCTTTTTCTATTAGCTTTTTTATTCTATAATAAATGTAATCTTGGTTATTTATATCCGAGCTAAAAATATCGCCAAAAAGCCAAGGTAATTCTAAATCTTTGGCTTGCTCTTCTAAAGTTTTCAATGCTTCTCCATGATAAGACTGCATAGCAATCAAAACTTTAAGCTTTTCACAATAAATCGCATGCTTTAGTTGAGCAAGGTTAGCTACTTTGGAAAAGTTAAGGTTATTCTTTATTTTTTTTAAACGCATTAATGCTTTATATCCGCCGCTTTCCGAATCTTTCCCTTCCCAGTAACTTTCGTAATACCATAATGAATCTTTGACAGCATTGTAATGTCCGATTGCAAATTGGATAAAATCCTTAATAAGCCTGGCCTCTTTCTTTTTAGCGACCTCTAGGATGGCTTCCCTCCATCTCCAATCAACTTTTGAGCAGCTTTCATAATCTTTTACCCCCAGATTGCCCAATAAAAGCTCAAGAACTTCCGGAGGGAGATCTTTCATTTCAAGAAATTCAATTGGAGTTAAAGTTTTAATTTTTTCAATGATCTCATCGAGAGCTTTTTCTTTTCCTTTTACGTATTTATGGCATTTAGTCTTGAGCTTTTCAACTGCCTCAATTAGAACTAATTGATCTTTTGCTCCTAAAAATTTTTGGCCTGTTTCTGCAAATTTTCCAACTTCTTGAGCAACTTTTAGAGGAGAGGTTTCAGCTATATGAATTTTGGAGATAAAAGAGACCAGCCACTTTAGCCAGCTAATCAAAGCTCCATCTTGTTTTTTAGATTTTTCTAATTTTGTATTAAGATAAAGATCACTTGCATGGTTAATTGCTTCAATTTCTTTTATTCGAGCATCGAAGTTTTTTTTATTTTCGCAAATTTTAAAAGACATAACATCTCCCAGGAGAATGTTTAATTTTATTCGATAACTTTTATTTTTTAATTTTTATGCAAATTTGCATAACTTTAATTAAGCTATAAAGAACTATAAAAGATTTTCCTACGCATATTGCTTTATTATACGCTCATGTGTGCTAATTCTCACAATTTTTTGGCCGTCTTTTGGGTTAGAAAAGACGGCTACAGGTTCGTAATTAGAGAGGCGATCTACCTTTAAAAGTTTACTTTGTCTAGTGTCTTTAGCTTCGATCCTGCTCAGATTGGTCAGCTGCTGCTGACATTCTAGAAATAATGGCGAGAGTCTTGTTTTTAAGTTTTTCATTAAGTATAGTATTTGCAATTTCTGCTGCTTTTTTAAAGTGGCCAGCTTGTGCTAATGCTGTAGAAATATCAGCGAGGGCGTTGCTTTTATAATAATCCTCAGGTATGGCATTTGCAATTTCTAATGCCCTCCCGAAGTGGCCAGCTTGCGCTAATGCTTTAGAAATATCGGCGAGAGCGAGGCTTTTATACTCTTTTTCAGATATGGTATCTGCAATTTCTAAAGCTTTTTCAAAGTGGCCAGCTTGTGCTAATGCTATAGAAATATGGTCGAGGGCGCAGCTTTTACACCATTCTTCAGTTATGGCATCCGCAATTTTTAATGCCCTCTCAAAGTAGCCAGCTTGCGCTAATGCTTCAGGAATATGGAGGAGGGCGAGATTTTTATAATCTTTGTGAGATACGGTCTCTGAAATTTCCAGGGCCCTTTCGAAGTCACCAGCTTCTGCAAATGCTTTAGAAATATCAGCGAGGGCGTTGCTTTTATAATAACTCTTAGATATAGAGTTTGCAATTTCTAAAGCTTTCTCGAATTCGCCAGAGCGTGCTAATACTTTAGAAATATTGGCAAGAGCTTCGCTTTTAGGTCTTTCGTCAGATATGGCATTTGCAACTTCTAAAGCTCTTTCAAGGCGTCCAGCTTGTATTAATGCTTCAAAAATATTGGCAAGAGTTTTACTTTTAGAATATTCGCCAGGTATAGCATTTGCAACTTCTAACGCTTTTTCAAAGTGGGCAGCTTGTACTAAAGCTTCAGAAATATCCCTGAGGGCATCACTTTTAGGCCTTTCGTCAGATATGGCATCTGCAATTTCTGCAGCCCTCTCAAAGTGGCCAGCTTGCACTAATGCCCCAGAAATATCAGCAAGAGCTCTACTTTTATAATATTCTTTAAATATAGCATTTGCAATTTCTAAAGCCCTTTCAAGGTGGCCAGCTTGTAATAAAGCTTTAGAAACTTCGGCGAGGGAAAGGCTTTTAGACCATTCTTCAGATATGGCATTTGCAATTGTTAATGCTTCCTCAAATTGATTGTTTTTTGCTAAAACAATGATAAATTTGCTTAAAGCTTGGTTTACAGTTTTTAAAAAACTTTCATCTTTAATTTTTCTTGAAATTTCAATCGCTTTATCGCATTGGCCTTTTTTTATGAATTGCAATGATATATCTCTAACTATGCTTTGGCTGTAACTAGCCGTTTTGTCAGCAATCTTAAAAGCTTGTTCGTACTGGCCTTTTTCTATTAACTCTAAAGATATTCTGCCTAGAGGGCTCAGAGGTTCATCGAGTAGCTTTTCGACCTCAGCAGCTTTATCAATTAGGCCTTTTTCTACCAGTTTTCTTATGCTTTCAAGAATGTATTTTCGATTGTTTATACTTATGCTAAAAATATCATCAAAAAGCCACGGTGACTCTAAGCCTTTGATTTGATCTTTTAAAGTTTCCAAAGCTTTTACATGATAAGATTGCATAAAAATCAAAAACTTAATTTTTTCGCAATAAATCGCAATTTTTAATTGAGGCAGGGAAGTTATTTGTGAAAAATTAAGATTGTTTTTTATGCTCTCCAAATGCATTAATGCCTTATCTTCGCAAAACTTCGAAGGAGGAGTAAAGGGCTCTCTATGAATGCTATAATGGTCAATTACGAATTGAATAAAATTCTTAATAAGCCTAGCTTCTTTCTTCTTAGCAATCTGTACTATCGTTTCGTTCCATTCCCAATCTACTCTTAAGCAGTTCTCATAATCTTTCCCTCCAAGTTTGCTCAATACATGATCAAGCATTTCTTGAGGCAAGTCATCCATTTCAAGCATTTTCTGAGGGGGAGCCTTTAGAGTTAAAGTTTTAATCTTAGCAATGATCTCATCAAGGGCTTTTTCTTTTCCTTTTAAATGTTTATGGCATTTATTCTTAAGCTTTTCAACTGCCTCAATTAAAGCTACTTTATCTTTTTTAGCTAAAAATTCTTGGTGTTTTTCGGCAAATTTGCCGACTTCTCGAGCGACTTTTAAAGGAGCCGTTTGCGCTATATGAAGCCTAGGAATAACCAAGCAAATAACCCACTTTAGCCAGCTAACCAAAGTTCCATCTTGCTTTTTAGATTTTGTTAATTTTGTATTGAGATATAAATCACTTGTATGGCTAATTTCTTCAATTTCTTTTATTCGAGCATCAAAGCTTTTCTTATTTTCGCAAATTTTAAAAGACATAACGTCTCCCAGGAGAATGATTAATTTTATTTGTTAAATTTTATTTTATTTTTTAATTTCTATGCAAATTTACATAATTTTAATTGAATTGTAAAGAATTATAAAAGTTTTTCTACTTGTATTGCTTTGTTATTGGCTCATGTATGCTAATTCTCATACTTTTTCGGCCATCTTTTAGGTTAGAAAAAGACGGCTATAGATTCGTAATTAGAGAGGCCATCTACCTTTAAAAGTTTACTTTGTTCAGCGTTTTCAACCTCTATCCTATTCAGATTGGCCAGCTTTTGCTGCTATTCTAGAAATGTTGACAAGGGCCTCACTTTTATGTTTTTCATCAGGGATAGTATTTGCAATTTCTAATGCCTTTTCAGGGTAGCTAGCTTGTGCTAATGCTATAGAAATATCGGCGAGAGCGTTGCTTTTAATAAACCTTTCATCGTCAGATATGATATTTGCAATTTTTAATGCCTTCTCAAAATGGCCAGCTTGTGCTGCTACTTTGGAAATATCAGCGAGGGATCTAGCCCTACTTTCGTAATGTCTCTTAAAATGACTTTTGGGAATCTTTTTTATAATTTCTACTGCCTTCTCTACGCGGCCAGCTTGTGCTAATGCTTTAGAAATGTCGGCGAGGGCATCGGTTTTATCACATTTGCTAGATGTGGAATTTGCAATTTTTAATGCCTTCTTAAAATGGCCAGCTTGTGCTAATGCTACAGAAATATCAGCGAGGGCTTTGCTTTTAATAAACTTTTCATTAGAGATGGCATTTGCAATATTTAGTGCCTTCTCAAAATGGCCAGCTTGTGCTGCTACTTTGGAAATATCAGCTAGGGATCTAGCCCTAGCTCCGTAACAATAAAAATAACTCTCAGGAACCTTATTTATAATTTCTAATGCCTTCCCTATACGCCCAGCTTGTGCTAATGTTTTAGAAATTTTGACGAGAGCTTGGCTTTTATAAAATTCGGAGGATATGCCATCTACAATTTTTAATGCTCTCTCAAAGAGGCCAGCTTGTGCTAATGCTGCAGAAATATCGGCGAGGGCATCGTTTTCATAACTATCCTCAGGAATGGCATTTGCAATTTTTAATGCTCTCTCAAAGTGGCCAGCTTGTGCTAATGCTTTAGAAATATTGGCTAGGGCATTGCTTCTACAATATATGTAGGATATGGCATCTACAATTTCTAATACTCTCTCAAAATGGCCAGCTTGTGCTAATGCTGCAGAAATATTGGCTAGGGCATCGCTTTTACAAAATTTGTCGGATATGGCATCTGCAATTTCTAGTGCTTCCTCAAAGCGTCCAGCTTGTGCTAATGCTTTAGAGATATCGGCGAGAGCTTCGCTTTTAAGCCTTTCGTCGAATATGGCATTTGCAATTTCTAACGCTTTCACAGATTGATTGGTTCGGATGAACTTTTCTGCTAGATTCCTTACTGCCTCTCTTTTAAAATTTTCATCGGAATTTTCATTTATAATCTCTATCTCAAATAGGCCTTTTTCTATCAGTTTTTCTAGGCTACTAAAGATATATCCTAGGTCATTTATATGAGAGCCAAAAATATCATCAAAAAGCCAAGGTAATTCTAAGTTTTTGGCTTGCTCTTTTAAAGTTTTCAAAGCTATCCTACGATAAGCCTTCATATCAATATAAGACTGCATAGCAATCAAAATTTTAAGCTTTTCACAATAAATCGCGTTTTTTAATTGGGAGAGAGTAGCCGATCCTGAAAAATCAATTTTATTTTTTATATTTTCTAAATATCTTAATGCTACAGGCTGCAAGCAGCTTTCCGAATCTTCCCATGAGTAGTTCTTACAACAAAATAATGAAGCTCTGATAGCATATTGATGGTCAATTGCGAATTGAATAAAATTCTTAATAAGCCTGGTTTCTCTCTTTTTAGCGATCTCTAGGATGGTATTCTCCCATCTCGAATCAACTTTTGAGCAGCTTTCATAATCTTTTCCTCCCAGATTGCCCAATATAGGCTCCAGGAGTTCCTGAGGGAGGTCATCTATTTCAACAAATTTAGTCGTTGTTAAATTTTTAATCTTGATGATCACCTCATCGAGCTCTTTTTCTTTTCCTTTTGCATATTTTTGACATTTAGTCCTAAGGTTTTCAATCACCTCGATTAAAGCTAATTGATCTTTTTCCCCTAAAAACTTTTCGTGTTGTTCGGCGAATTTGCAAACTTCTTGAGCAACTTTTAAAGGAGTTGTTTGTGTGATGTGAACTCTAGGAATAACCAAGCAAATAACCCACTTTAGCCAGCTAACCAAAATTCCATCTTGCCTTTTAGATTTTCCTAATTTCGTATTAAGATAAAGATCATGTGCATGGCTAATTTCTTCAATTTCTTTTATTTTAGAATCAAAGCGTTGTTTGTTATCGCTAATTTTAAAAGGCATAATAACCCTCTACTATGTATGTTAAAACTGAGATTAAAAATATTATAAAACTTTTTTTATTTTATGTAAATTTTAAGTTTTTAAGTTAAACTAAATTTTTATTCTGAGTAAAAGAGGCCTTTGAATTCCTAAACTTGTTTCTTTACCACTGAAGCTTAGGATTCGAAGCTAGGGGAGAGTAAATGATAAGGAATTGCTGTCTTGGGTCAGCTACAGTCAATCGTTTAGTTATCAAGATCGGTCAAATGCCAAGTTGCCTTTACCTCCGATTGAATGCTTAGCTTTGCTATAGGAAGGGGATTTTTTACTCGGTGATAAAGTTTTTTATTTTGCCAATGATCAAGCCATCAGCTTCAGAAGTTGTAAAACTTAAGTATCGTTAAGTAAACTTTTAGATGGCTTTAGGTTAAAGGCATCCTCTATTTGGCCATCAATTGCTGTGGGATAGCCTCTAGCGGCTCCTTTTTTTGAAGCTGCCAAATAAAAATGAAAAGCTACTATGTAATTCTTTTCTAATAGGCTTTCAAAGTTTGCTATGCGTGCATTCTATGAAAGCTTGGTGGTGTATATTAAAAGGAAGCAGGGCCAAACAGTAGGCTTAGGACCAGAGTCCTTGTCCCTTAGCAGTCCTCTGTTTGGCCAAATGGCAAAGCCCCTTCTACCCATCAGTTGGGTCTTCTGGTAGCTTTAGAAGCTGTCGATATCCTAGAAATATCGGCAAGAGCCTCGTTTTTAATTTTTTTGTCAATGATAAGGTTTGCAATGTTGGTGGCCCTCTTAAGTTCGCCCTGTAATGCTAATGTGCTAGAAATTGTGGCATGGGCCTTGTCTCTTAAACTACCGCGAGGCGCGGTATTTGCAATTTTTAACGCCTTCTCGTAACGCTCAAAATGGGCGAATGCTGCAGCAATACTAGGAAAGGTATTGTTTTTACGACTTCCTTCGGTGAGGGGACTTGTAGTTTTTAATGCCTTCTTCACATGGCTAGCTTGTGTTGTTAATTTAGAAATCTCAGCGCGGGCCTGGGCCTTACTTTCAAAATGTGGTCTAAGATGATCCTCGGAAATCTTATCTATAATTTCTAATGCTTCTTTTGCACGGCCAGCGTGCGCTAATTCCTTAGAGATATCAATGAGGGCACCCGCTTTACAGCTTTCTTCCTGGATGTCATTTGCAATTTTTAGCGCTTCTTCAAAACGGCCTGATTTTGCTATGGCTGTAGAAAGGTGGGCGAGATTTTTGCCTTTATCACGTTCGCTGCATAGGTTATTTGCCATTTCTAAGGCTTCTTCAAAGCAACTATTTTGCGCTAATGCCTTGAAAATGTCCTCTAAGGCCAAATGTTTGAGACTCCTATCTGATATAGTATTTGCAATTTCTATCGCTTTTTCAGATTGATTAGTGATTACGAACTTGTGTGCTAGCGTCCTTATCGTGTGCCCTTTAAAATACTCGCTCGTATTTTCATTGATTATTTTTACATCAAATACGCCTTTTTCTAGGAGTTTTTCTATGCCCTCAAGAATGTTGTCGCCTGTGTTTATACCAGGGATAAAAATATCATCAAAAAGCCAAGGTAATTTTAGGTTTTTGCCTTGCTCTCTTAAAGACTTTAAAGCTTGCGGATGATAAGACTGCATCGCCATCAAAATTTTAAGCTTTTCGCCAAAAATCGCGATTTTTAATTGAGGAAGAGTGGCCGCTTTTGAAAAATTAAGATTATTTTTTATGTTTTCTAAGTGGGTTAATAATCTCATTTCCAAGTATGCTGCCTCATTTTTCCAAGGTGCGTTTTCTTCATAGATTAAAGTATCTTTGACAGCCTTATAATGGTCAATTGCAAATTGGATAAAATTTTTAATAAGGCTAGCCTCTTTCTTTTTAGCAGCTTCTAAAATTGTTTCATTCCATCTTCGGTCTACTGTTAAGCAATTTTCATAATCTTCTTTCCCAAGCTTGCTTAATACCCATTCAAGCGTTTCCACAGGGAGATCATCTATATCGTGAAATTTAGTGGTAGTTAAATTTTTAATCTTGTCAATCACCTCATCCAGGTTTTTTTCTTTTCCTTTTGCATATTTATGGCATTTAAACTTAAGGTTTTCAACCGCCTCGATTAAAGCTAATTGGTCTTTTTCTCCTAAAAATTTTTGGTGTTTTTCAGCGAATGTGCAAATTTCTTGAGCAACTTTTAAAGGGGCCGTTTGCGCTATATGAAGTTTAGGGATAATCAAACAAACAATCCACTTTAGCCAGCTAATCAAAGCTCCATCCTGCTTTTTAGATTTTTTTAAGCTGGTATTGAGATAAAGATTACTTGCATGGCTAATTTCTTTGATTTCTTTTATTCGGCAATCAAAGGTCTTTTTATTTTCGTAAACTTGGAAAGGCATAATATTTCTCCATTGTTTATATGAAAAATTTAATTTAGAGGTTATCTTACTTTCTGTTTGTTTAAATTTTCAACAATTATAAAATTTCAATTTTTTTTCATCTTTTTAATTCAAAAAAGATCTCCCCTTGCAAAAAGGGGAGAGTGAGCTAATCCGATTAATTTTTTGTTTCTAAGTGATTGAGGTTTTTTTGATAAGAAAAAATTTAACAAATTTAAAGAAATTTTTTGCCTCCAGGCAGTGAATTTTAAAGGGCTTAATGTTATAATAAAGTTTTTAAGGATGTACCCATTAAGAGGCCAATCTTTTTCTAAAGCTGTAAAAATGAAAGGGATGGATTCCTAATTGCTAGATAAGACGACATTCGCGTCATGGTAAATGATGCCAACAAAGGAGAATGACAATGCCAGTAACAGGATCAGATGCTAATTTGGATCCGCTCAGCAGTCCGCTTGTTGATCCTTATTACGATTCGACCATTCAGCCTTCTACGACTACTTCTAAAAAGGTTTCATCTTCGACAGACACCCTTTTAGATACCTTGTCCTCAGCGGCTGCTACGACCCAATCAAGTAGCCTAGTTCTTGTCGGTCCTTCCGGAAGCCCCTTATTGCCAACCCCCTCTTCCCATGTAGCGCTTTCCACTTACACTGAAACGATACAGGCCGCTTTACGTGAATTTAAGGAAGCTGTCCAGTTAGCTGAAACCCAAGATTATTTGCAAGACAAGGATAGATATCTAGAAAATGCTGCAACTGCCCAAGCTCTCCTTGCCCTTTATAAGACGCTCGTGGTGTTTTCAAGGGCTATTCAATCGTTAGTCAATCAAGAGAACGATACGATTGCTGATCTTAATGCAGCCGCTGCGCAGTTAAACAGTGTGATTCAAGCAGGGCGAGCAGAAGATGCAAATCAGATCAATTTAATGAATCAAGCCACGGCGGCATACCAAGCAGGGGGTTCTGCCAAGGATTATAATGCGGCAGTGGCGGCTTATAATAGTTATTTAGAGACGCGCAATGCTCAGTTGGCATCTGCTCAGTCAACCTATAATGCAGCGGTCGACACTTATAATGCGAGAGTGGCTCAAAATAATGCTCAACTTGCCGATCTGAATGCCCAGGCAGCCGCACTCGGAATCACACTCTCACTCAAAGATCAAAGTACCACAAGTTATGTATCCGCTGAAATGCCGACTGTCACAAACCCGCCAAGCTACCTCTCTCTCCCCACCAGTGGAGTGGCGATGCTCCCTTCTATTACTAATGCAGATACTGAGTCGAGCATTTTAACCACTTATTATCAGCCCGCTGTCACTGCTGCCTTAACACTCATTACCACTAGCAATCATCAAATGGATTTGAACCAAGCCTATCTGGAGCTTCAATATTACTATCTAGCAGGGACGGAGCCCTATTTGCCAAATGCGTATATTCAGCAAAATAGGGAAAATTTAACAGGCAACAGCACTACCTCTTCTGCCGGATCAGCTCTTACAGTTTTAGGCAGCTCCACGCAGACTTCTCCTTCCACCGCTAGAGTGCTATCGGATGCTTTATACAAATCAGCCACCCTACAAGATAGCCAACCCTTAAGTCCTAATCTGTATGATCAACTTGTCTTAAACACTATCCAATTGCTTGGTCAAGTCAGCACTTATGCGAGTTTACCTGCTACAAATGCGCTTGCTCAAAGCAAAGGCTTAATTCCTCCAACCAGTCCAGCTGTCGGTTTATCTGTCGGATATGGGATCGTGCAACAGGTGGTTAGCTCCCTCTCAAGTGAGGCTTATAAAACTGCATTGGGGGGATTAATTTCTGCCAATGGAAGTGAAGCGGGGATTTCAGATCAGGGCATTGCTCAAGCCCAACGTGTCTTAACGGCCACGACTAACTTAGCGATTTTACAAATCGCTCTCGTACAAGCAGCTATGTCCATGCAGTCACCCGGTCTTGTTTCTCAGTTTTTATCCAATCTGGAGAATTTACCTGCCAATTCAGCTTTATTAGCTTCTAGCTCTAAGGGAACGTTGGCGAGTGACCTCCTCCAGGACCCTCTTTCACTGTCTTTATTGAGCTCTGCCATCGCCGCAAATTCCTCTGAAGCAAACGTCAATGTACAAACTGTAAGCACCGCTCTTAGCAATGTGCAGAATCAAGGCGTGAACGTCAATAATTCAAGTGCCCTGCAGCAAGCCCTGATCCAAGAATTTCAAAAAGCAGGCCTTTCAAGCCAGCAGGCAGAGGATTTAGCCGCGCTAACTCTTGCAGAGCTAAGTGGTTCGGCAAATTTACCATTCTTGAATGGCGTTTTAAGTGGGGCAATAGCCTCGGCGAATTTACCTATCAGCACTTTAGCGGCAAATTTGAATAGCGGGGTTAACCAAGGAACGATTGAACAAGCCGTTCAAAGTGCTTTAGCGAAAGCCAGTGGTCCAGACAGCTTTCAAATAGCCCTCAATACGGCACTTGGCCAAGCAGGCTTCTCAAGTGAAACCGCAGCGAGCCTTTCTCGTACTTTGACTATAGCCTTAGCTGAGTCAGCTTTTACAGAAGCACTAAGCGCTAATTTAGTTAACCTAAATTTATTGCAAGCTTCTTTAGCTCAAGGCTTGCAAACCGAGAATGCAGATACACAGGCTAGTCAAGCTATCACAGCAGCCATCCATGGAGGGCGAAGTTTAAGAAGCGTCTCAGATTTGCAAAATGCCCTGCAAGAAGAATTGGTTAATCAAGGGATTTCTCAGGAAGAAGCACAGGCTGCAGCCCAAGCTGCCATTGTGGATTATCTCAACCCTGAAGACAATCCCTTGGAATCAGGCAGCTTGGGAGAGGCGCTTCAGCCCCAAGCCTTAGCCCAGCAAGTATTTTCCCGCGTTTTTGGCTTAGCTTCTCCTGACTTGGGATCTTCTTCTGCTCAAAAATTAGCGGCAAATTACACGCTTGCTTTGCTCGGTTTATCTACTGTAGGGGAATTAACAGAGCAAGAATCCCAATCGGCAACCTCCTTGCTCAGTTTATTTAAAGAGCAATTAGGCGCTCTTTCTAGCGAAGGGCAAAGCGCTATTTTAGCTGAATGGGCCTCTCAAATGAGAGATTTAACCAATCCGAACTTAGAATTGGCACAATTCTTGAGTCAGATTAAACAGCCAGCGACAGTTTTGTTATCGACGGCTATCCCTTCCATGGGAATGCAACAATTGGAGCGGCCTATTGACTCTTTACAGGTGTAGAAGACTAAGCCCTTTGTAATTAACTTTTTAATTCTACAGGGAAAGAGGTCATAAGGTTAAGAAAAAATTTGATAGAATAATAATAGGGAAACAGAGATATAGAGAATAACCTAAGAAATAAAGTGTTATTCGAAAAATTTTGAGCTGCCTTTTGATAAGTCTCAGGGTAGAGGGAAGAAGGAGAAATGTTATGAGTTCTATCAGTTTGGTCAACGTTACCATTGATGGAGTAAGCTATCAAGCAAATGTGGAATATACGGCTTCAGAGGTAGGCCAAGCTTATCAAGGGTATCTGCAAACTTTCGTTGACGTATTCAACATGGACGCTTCATCCGCCACAACTGATATTACTCAAACGACCGCGGACGAAATGAGCGCCGCTATTCAGGGTCTGGTTAGCTTAGCTCAAGAGGGGAAGTCAGTCCAAGTCGATCCAAGTCTTCCTGACAAAACGTACTACATGACCGTGGAAATGGGAAGTAATGTGGATCTCCTGATTCAGTCTTTAAAAGCGGCAGGAGTTGCCGACCCCGCCTCCTCTATTACGGCAACAGAAGCCCAACACTGGAAATCTTTAGCCGCAGCTTCTCCGGTGATTGCCAATATTTTACAAGCCGCCATTTCTGTCTCGGGAGACGGCAACCGCAGTTTGCAATCGTTAGTGGAGTTAATTTATGTCAAAACGGCAAATGAAGTTTTAGGCGATAGTCTGGCTTCCCTCGAAGACGCGTTGAAAATTACCAAGGACTCGTTAGATATTTTGGCTGAATTGCAAACTTTACATAACAGGATTACGACTAACTCAAAAGCACCATTCTCTTCTAAATTTGACTTACACCGTGCGGCAGTGGGGAGTGACCCTAGTTTGTTTAGAAAGCAATATCCGGATGCGGCTAGCGCTTACTTTGGCATACCGATCGATCCCGTGCTTGCTTCGGGTTTGGGCAGTACAAATGGGGCTGGAACCGCTGTCCCAGGGCCTCAATTCCAAGCGGCACTCACTCAACTAATTAGCTTAAGAAGCCGTTTAGAGAAGGAGATTACTTTATTAGCTCCCATCACAGATGCCACAAGTGGAACCGAAGGAGACACGCTGCTAGGAAAATTGAAAAGTGTTCTAGACGATCTTAACACTTACTTTGCGGTAAGCGGTGTGCCTGTCACCGCTTCTACCAATACTACAGCGGCATTTCAGGCATTTAAAAGTTGGATGCTGGATAATTTGGATCAACATAGTAACACCAATGCGGGTAAGGCCGGCTTGATTCAACAAAACATTACCTTTGCGATTACGGCAGGTGAGTCGCTGAACGATAGCCAAAAAGAAGAGGTGAGACGCTATTTATTTGTATTTGAAGAATATTATAAATCCGCCTCCGCTATTTTGCAGGCGCTCACCCAACTCATTACAAAAATGGCCCAAGGGATTAGTAAATAAAATAAAAAATATTATTAATAAAAATATGAATGGGTATAATTAAAACAAGGGTGTTTTTGAGATAGTCTCCCTGAGGATGACTTTTCCGCGCATGGCATTGATTGAGTTCTCAAAAACGTGAAGGAGGGTAAAACATATGGCAACTTCAGGGAAAGATCTTGGCTTTACTTCGCCAAACGATGCAGGTTTTAATGGGCTGACCTTTCTTGAGAACCTAAAAAATATTCTCTTTAAGTCGGTTCCTACTACCAATACCTCTCAACCTGCTTACACAGGGATGAATACAGAGTCGACTGCGCAGGGAAAAACTCTCGATAGCTTCTTTGCACAATATTCGATCAGTAATTATTTGCCCACGACTTGGAAAGACTTTATTAATGCTTTTCGCACATACAATGGAGGCACAAATTCAGGCCCCACCGCAGGGAGTGCCTATACAGGGTTTTACAAGGAGTATACCGAGTATGTAGGCTATTCAACCGGAGATTGGAGCGTTTTATCTTCGGTGACTGATTCCGATATGTCTGCTCAATTTCAAAGCGCCTTTACCAATTTTATCAGCAATTATTCTTATCAATCGGATGGGTCAGTTGGAACGGCAATAGATTTTATGACAGCGTGGCATAATTTCTTAACAGGAACGGCCGCTCTTAACGTTTCTTCTTCTGGTACCGCTGATCTCGACACTTACGAGCAAATTTACGACGCCTTTTTTCCCAATGGGAACTTTGCGACAAAATTAAAGAGTTTTTACCAAGATGTCTTGCTATTCACGGGCACAGACGATGAGGGGACAGATGGGTATTTTATTCCTAGCCAACAAGTTTATAACTGGTTTGAGCAGGTTCAGCAGGATTACAGCCGCATTTTGAGCGGGGCTTCTGGTCCCTTAATCACTTCTGTGGAAACATCCGCTTCGAAGAAAGTGCTAATTTTGAACCGCATCCTTGCTATCCTGATGGATTTGATCGATACTTTGCAAAACGTGGCGTCAGCTCAGGCCGGCCGTTTGAGCATTTTGACCCAATGGCAAAAAGCCTATACGGATGAGATGAACCAAGTGCCTACTTTCGTGCAAGGGGGAGGGGTTCCTGCGGTTGACCAGAGCACCACATCTGGCCGTAATTCACGCGACGATTTGAATAACTTAAACTCTAACTTTACTGAAACCATGCGCTCTAACCGCTCCATACTCAGCGACGATTCCAAAGCGCTACAGACCAACGTTAACCAAAGTAACGATGCGGTGACCCAGCAGAGCGATCTGATCACCACGATCCTTCAGCAATTTAGCACAATTTTAAGTTCCATTTACCGCTAAACTAAGGAGAATAAAAATACCTAGGGTAAAACGAAGGGTAACATTTTTATTCAGCGTGAAAAGGTGGATTCAATCAATAACATAAGTATTTTGAAAGAATAAGGAGAGCCCCTCATGAAAGGTGAACAAAGCCAAATGAAAAAAGCCACCGCGCAAGTGGGAGCTGAATTAAAGGAAGAAAAAATCAAAGAAGTTAAAGCCGCCACCGAAAACGTGGTGAAGAAGGGGCTTGCTCCCAAGGACTTGATGGGGATGAGCGATGCCATGGTGGAAGGAATTTATGGGCAAGCTTATCGCCTATACAATACAGGCAAGTACAAGGATGCCTCCCATCTATTTCGCTTACTCATCATGTTGAATGGAACGGAATCTAAATATTCCATGGGATTAGCGGCCAGCTATCACATGCTAAAAGCTTATGAAAGTGCTGTGCAAGTCTACGCTATTTGTGCCTTATTAGATCCTGAAAATCCGATTCCCCATTACCACTCTTCTGACTGTTATATCCAAATGGGAGATAAAGTTTCAGCCATGATCGCTTTAAAAATGACTCTAGAGCGCGCAGGCAATAAGCCTCAATATGCGACCTTAAAAGATCGCACAACTTTGACAATTAAAAGTTTGCAAAAAGAAATTGACAAGATTTACAAGCAAATTGCGGAGACCAGCCAACCGATTTCATAGGCTTAATCGTTTGTTTTTCTAAGGCCTCTATTGAAAAACTTTAGGAGAATCGTATGGATGATATTAATATTTCGTCACAGGGACAACAAACCAACTGGAATGTGACTACCAACGAAGCGGAAGGCGCAAAAGCTACAGTAAATGTCGCGAAAGGCGCTACTACTCAAGATTCGCTCAATCAAGCAGAAGGGACACAAGGCGCACCTAAAACTTATCAGCAGCTCCCCGGTGCCCCTGCGCTAGAAACTCCGTCTGAAAATGGAGTTCCCTTTAAGCCAATGACCATGAGTGAAGCTTCCCAAATGTTCAACACCTCTGAGACCCCTGAGCAATTGTTGAATAACTTTGTGAAAGGCGGGCTCGCCGAAGCGATCCTCAGTGGAGAGCTTTCCGATTCGGATGCGGCAAAAGCGTTTACCCAGTATGCTAATCCAGCAAGATCTAAGTCATCCGTCAATCCACAAGTTAAAGTCAAATTCGATGAAGTTGTGAACCAGGCTAAGCAACAAGTCGAGCAGTTAACCAAACAAGCCCCTAATCAATCTACAGCCCAATCTCAAGCCGCCCAGCAACTTCAAGATACAGCTAATCAAACCTACGAGAATGCTTTCAAAGCTGCAGTAAAGCAAGCCGTGGCTCAAATGGGATTGCCTGAAGATGAGGCTCAACAACTGGTTGCAAAAACAATGTTCGCGCATGCCCACCCAGAAGCTGCCACAGGAACTTCCGGTGATTTGGCGAACCAGCTTGAAAAGCAAGTGGGTGAACAGGTTAAGCAAGAGTTGGGCTTATCTGAGGATTGGCAATTTTCTGCCGATAGCTCTTCCTTTGATGCAAAGCTGGCAAAAGATTACAACTCGGCTTATAATGCCGTTATTTCAGGAGATTTTTCCAAGATCCAGTCCTCTCCCGATTTGGTCAAAACCCTCCAAAATATGACTCCTCAGCAGCTTGCTCAGCTAAAGAACGCTCACTACAACCCCGGTAGTAGCGTCACAGGTAATCTACGCGATGTCAATGCGCAGTTAGAAAGCATGATTTTAGGGAGCTTAATTAGCGAATATGGATTCCCAGACGGATGGAAGCCAGCCGTAGACAACTCGGGTCAAAATGCCATCATCAAAGGCGCTTACCGCGCAGCCTTTGCCCAGCAAGTGAGCAATTACGCTAAAAATCAAAACCCACCCCTTACTCAGGACCAGATTGACCAGATCATGGAAGCTTTTGATAATCCCGAGGTGGCTTCTCCTGAAATGACAGCCTTGGTCAGCAAGCTGAAACAGGCTGCGATTAGCTCCATTCGCGACCAGTATGGATTACCCTCTGACTGGACAGCTCCCGTGGGGGCTACTCAAAATACTATGTTGGATGCCTTTTCAGCTCAAGTGGGAACAAATGCTATTAGCACGGCCCAAGAGATGATTTCCAATGCGAAAACCTTAGCTCTAGATTTGCCGAATGTTCCCATGAGAGCTGAGATTTTGGACTTCATGAAAGCTATCAGCGATGCTTTAACTCAGCTTCAGCAAGAGATTTACCTTATCCAAAATCAGGATGCCATTAAATCCAAAGATTTAGGAAAAGCCGAGCTGGATATCCAGCTGAATAAACTCGAAAAGCAAAAAGAGGAGTTGAAGAAACAACGAGAATCGGGTAAGCCCGGTATGGGGATTTTCAATTCGATCATGAAAGTGCTTGGCCCCATCATGACAGTCTTAACGGTAATCATTGCGATTTTTACGATGGGAGCAGGAGCTGGCTTGCTCGGAGTTGCCGTAGCTGCCGCAGCTATCGCTTACACCGTGGCAGACCAAGCTCTCACTGCCAGTGGAAAACCAGGAGTGATGTCTTATGTGATGAAAGGTTTGACAGAAGCCATCAAGGCTATTATTCCAGGTCCTAGTGCTTTTCAAACAGCTATGGATATGATTATTAAAACTGTGGCGATTATTGCTTTAACGGCTTTAATTATGACCGCTAATCCGATGGTGGGAATGACAGTGGGAATACAAGCCATCGGACAGGCCGTCATGGAAAGTAACATCATTCAAAACCTAGTAAAGTTCATGGGTGGAGATGAGATGGCGCAGCAAATTACGGCTATGGTGTTAGTCACCGTGGCAACCGTGGTGGCTTCGATAGCCTTTATGGTCTTTACCTTCTTTATCCAGGCCGAATTGATTCCTCAGCAAATTGCCCAAACAGTCGCGAATGTGGCAAAAACCCTTATTCAACAGCTGACCAAAATGGCGCAATTAGCAGAGAAGGTGGCTGATATGATCCTTAAATTTGCCAAATCGCAACTATTAGAGATTGCTCAAATCTCTGTTCAGCTTTTGTCAAGTGGCTTAGATGCCGCTCAAAGTGGGATTCAAATTCGATCCCAACTCAAGCAAGCTGCTCTTGCCTTAGAGAAAGCTGACCTTGAGGCAGACATGCAGATGATGAATGCCATGATTAAGTTGCTCCGTAAAATCATTGATAGCCTGACTTCCGGGATGCCTATCCAATCAGAAGCCATCTCTGAAATTTCCACACTCAAAACACATCTTTGGAGCAGCCAAAGCCAAATTACAACCAATATAGCCAATTCAGGAGCTGCCTAAAAGCAGCTCCCCAAATTACGAGAGGGAGGGTGAAGAATGGTCTCAACAGCCGAAGAGCTCATTAAAAAACAGATAGATAAATTAGGTCCCCAAATCACCAAAGAGCAGCGCCAATCTTATGAGGAAACGCTTCTTAAAATTTTTAAAGGAGGACAATCTCCCCAGCAAGCTATGGGTTTGAGCGATGAGATGCTCGAAGAATTTTATGGATATGCTTATCGTTTCTACAACGCCGGAAATTATGCCGACAGCCAAAGCCTTTTCCAATTTTTGGTGACTTTGGATGCTTCTCGCAGCAAATACGCCTTAGGCCTTGCCGCCAGCATGCATATGCAAAAAAAATATCAGGCTGCCATAGAAGTTTACATGTTAGCGGCCTTTTATGAGCAAGAATCCCCCGTTCCTTTTTTTCATATCGCAGACTGTTATTTGAAACTCAATCAACCCTACGAAGCTTTACTGGCCTTAGATGATGCCATTAGACTGGGTTTTTACCCCAGGTATTCTTTACTACGCTCTAGGGCCATCTTAATGAGAAAAAAAATTCGAGATGAGCTTGGCTTACCCGATACTCCTCCTCCTATCAAAGATTACTTGATCTCCATAGGTTGTGATGTGGAAGGGGTAGACATTGATAAGTTATTCATCAATGGAGCCGAGGAGGAAGCCAAATTTGAAAAAGCCCTGGAACAGGCAGAAGGGAAAAAAGCCTCGTCAGGCAAGACTCAACAAATGGCAGCAGGGGAGGGGGGTTCGCAAGACATGAACCTAGAGCCAGGTAGACCCTGGGAACCCCCTACTTTGGAGCTATAAAAAGACAGTAGGAGAAAACCTATGGATGGCGTTTCAGGATCAGGCGGGCCTCTTGGAGGCCCTCAACAACCCACCGTTTATGATTGGCAACAAAGAGGGATCGAAGACACACAAAAGGCCCAATTGGCGCTTGTCAAAGATACGGTCGAGATTCCCCTCACCCAATTAGGGGGAGGCGCAGAGGAAGTGTATGAACAATATAAAGCCTCAGCTTCTCGACCTGTCTTAGCCCCCTTAGCGCAATTGCGGATGGGATCTGCAGAGGATGCCCCAGAAACCCAAGATACCACCGGGATCTATCAAAACCTGCTTTCCCGTTTGCCTACGGCTTTAGCGAACGGCTTGGAGGAAAACCAAGCTCTACCTGCGCAAGAGCAAAATTTAAGCTTTGTGGCCCTCGATAATTTGCTGTCTTCTACTGCGCAAGTGCTTACCTCGCTTGAAAGTGCCGCGCTTCCTCCAGCAGCCGGCACTTTAGCCTCCGATCGCTTAGAAAATGCTCAAACAGCCCCTTATCAAGCGGTTTTATCCGCACTTAACTTAAATCAGGAGCTTTCCTCTTCCCTGCAAAGCATGCTAAGTGAAGCTGGACCCAACGATCCCAATTATGACACCCTGCAAAATGCTCTCAGCGAAATGGAAACCTTTAGCTCAGCCTTAACTGCGCTCTCTCAACAGCAAACTGTTTACTCAGGGGACCTAGTCCAAATTTCTACAGGACTGCAAAACATCCAAGAAACATTACAGCGGGATTTGCGAGAGAATTCCTATCAAATTTTAGGAAATTCAATGGAGGCTCTTAGCACCATTACCTCGGCTTATTCCCTTGGATCGGTCGCTCCTTCCAATTTGCTCTCCTTGCTGATTGTGGATAAAGGTCTCTCAGGGGAAAATGGAGTGTATAGCGACAATTTTGCCTCCCTCATCGATACTACTGCCAGTGGATTGCAAAATGTGCTCAATTTAGACAACCAGACCCAAATCCAGTCCTTAAATTTAATGCTCAGCACTTTAGCGCTGGCTTCGGTCTCAGCAGGATCTACTTTGGGAAATGGAGTAGGGCAGTTTCCCGATCGATCAGAAGGAGATATGAACGCCGCTACACGCTTTTCCACAGATCTCGCTGTGAGCTTTCTAGTAAGCTCTGGCGCGATTGAAACCGTGATTGGGGAGTTAGTTTCAACCACAGGGGTAGAGCAAAATGCAGCCGAGCCGCTCACTTCAGCCTTGACCTTGTGGTCTCTCACGCTCGGCATACAAGCCGCAGGGACCCTAGGGAAATCGCAAGCCAACGACTTAATTGAAAGCTTACAGCCCCAACTGCTCAATCATTTAAACACCCTTGACCAATACATCACTAACCAGCAAGAAAGCGGAGAGCTTTCCAAAGAGGTGGGTCAAGGGGCCTTAGTCTATCTCAGCCAAGCCAGCATCGCTTTGCAGAATCAAGATTACGAAGCTTTTTCAAGTAGTTTGGAGTCATTACTTCAATTGACAGGACAGTCAGGAGATAGCCTTAAAAAAGAGATTGTTTCTATTACAGAATTTAGCTCTTTAGCAGGAGCCGCCCTAGCAGGGAAATTAGACGACCAGCTCACAAACTTGACCGGAATCAGCCAGGTGTAGTTGGAAGAGTGAGTTTATAAACCGAAAAAAAGGAGTTCATTATGCCTATCAACTCTGATGTAACTACCCAAGGATATAATTTCGATCCCTCTTTATTCACTGCCTTTGAGAAAGCCTTGTCAGCTCAAGAAGATGCAGATGGCCAAATAGTGACAGGAGGGACACAAAAAAAACAAGTTGTTCAAACCGAAGGGCACGCAGTTAAGCCAGTCGGGGTAAGCGATACCCAGGATAGTGACGCTTCTCAAGCTGCCTCAAGTGCAGCTTCCATCGGCGTGACAGTGGACGCACAAGGCAATAAAGTCGCCGTTGTATCCGTGGGGATGCAAGATATTTTAGAGCAAGCTTCAACCGAAATTGATAAATTTAGTTCAGCTTATGTTTCTGTCAATAACCGAAACTTAATTGTCAATAGCCAATCCGATTCTCCTGCCTTAGTGCTGACTACCTCCACCGGCACCCTTCCCAGTGGGTCGGCCGGAAAAAGCAACCCCTTTTTGACAGCTTCTTTTATGGTAGCGTTAGTAGAAGTGATGGCAGAATTGATTAAAGTACAATCTGAACAAAGACAGGTTGAGACAAAGCTCGATATTATGTCCAACCAATGGACCATCGACCTAGCCAAAAGAGCCGCTAGTGATATTCTGGAAGCCGCAAAAACCGAAGCCCAAATGCACTACATGTTAGCTGCCAGCGCTGGCGTACAGCTCGGAATGGCCGTTGCCAACGGTGCGATGGGCGCCATCGCCATGAAGAAAGCGATTGGGGATCATAATGCACAGACTAAGATTTTGCAAAATAAGTACAATGATTTGAATGAACCTGTAAAATCAAATACTGCAAATGGAAAAGCAGGTACTGACCAGGAAATCTCGGATGCCTTATTTAAACTCAATGAACACAAAGCCAATAAATGGTCTAATATTTCTACTCAATTCAGAATGAGAATGTTTGCTATGGATACAGCTAAAGATGTGACAGACGCAAGCGCAAAAATGTATGAAAATGTCGTTCAAGGAATGATGAAAGTCAAAAAAGCTGAGTATGATGCAGACTTGAAAATGCTCGAAGCATACCAAGAAATTTCTCGAAAAATCGGTTCAGATGCAAGCGCTTCCTTAAAAGACATTGAAGACAAAGTGAAAAGCATTGCAGACTTGGTTTCCCAAATTCTTGATAAGAACTACCAAGCATTTAACTATCGTATTCACTAAATTTAATTTCATCCACAGACCCTTTCCAGGGTCTGTATTTTTTTATAACCAAAGAGAGTTTTCATGCTCGACAATCATATGAAACGGTTAGCTGCTGAATTAGAACTTGAGAATTCAATGACAACAGAAACCCCTGGTGTGTATGCTTTCCCTTTAAGCGAAGATATTAAAATTTATATTTTGACTATATCAGAGGGGATTTATTTCGAATGTGCATTTGCTCCATGTCCATCTACGCGACAAGAAGAATTATTTACTCAGCTTCTTCTGGCAAATTTGTTTGGACAGGGAACCCGTGGGGCAACTTTGGGATTAAGTGAAGAGGGTAAACTCGTAAAATTATCCCAACTCTTAGAGAATAAAGAAGATTATCAATTGTTCAAGAATAACCTAGAAGATTTTATTAATTCAGTCGATTTTTGGTCTGAAGAAACTTTGACTTACAATAAATAAACTTGAATTGGCACTCTTCTTAAAGCAAAACTTAAATAAAAGTGTTTGCTAATTTTAGTGTTATTTCAGCCCACATGGCTGAGGTGGGAGCTGTGCCTAGGCTATTAAGTAGTCTCTTTTTACCAGAGCTCGTGCATAACCCTAATGGTATAATTCCCAATTATAAATCCCAACGATCAAATTAGAACTTAGGCAGAAGAGTTTTTTTTTGATTTCTGTAGCGCTTAGCGATAATTTTAAATCGTTTCAACGAGCCTATCACATTTTCGTTGATTGCTCGTTCGCTGGATAGCTTGCTGTCCTTTAGTCAAGGGTGTTTTTTGCCTTTCTTTTTGGGCATACGTGTTCTAGCATGCAGCTTTTGTAATCCAAGGTAAGCTGAATCTTTTAAGACATTTATTTTCGGATGAATAGATATTTTTGATTCTTTAAAGAGCCTAAAATCATGCCTCTTGCCATTGCAAAATCGGCACAAATAATCTTTTGGCTTTTCTTATCCAATCTGCGCCTTTAAGGTGGGTCTTTTCTTCTTTCCTGAGTAGTAACACTTTTGTTTTTTTAGACCTTTCAATGGGCGTCTCTGTGGCATCAATCAAAATGGCGTCATATTCTATATTGCTTTTTAAAAGAGTTTTTCGGTCCGGAAAAGCAAAATCAGGATGTTTGATCAGTACGTCTTCAATTCAACGAATATTACACTAGCAAACGCTTTCTGAAATTTTGTAGGAGGCCGCCACATGAAAATAGGTACGATATTCTTTTATATATTCTAAAGTCTAAAGCCATCAGCAAGGGATCTTCCACGACCGACTTATTCGACTTACCACTTATAAGTGTCTAATTAGCTCAACTTCCTAAATTTTTAAGGCTAGAGCATTCTTTCGGTAAAAAGAGGAACGTCTATGCCAAAACCATTTTCAAAAGCTAAAAGACAGGAGTGTAAAAAAAATTTCTCAAACAGCGCAAAAACAGACTCTCGATCAATGGCGGGTATGCGCAAAGCAATACAGCCGTTCCTACTTTCCATTGGCTGTATTGAAAAAATTTGTTTAAAATATAATTAAAATTTTTAAAAGTTCTTATTCTTTAATTCTCAAGTTGTCAATCTTCTCATCTTGTTGAACAAAATTTATCGGAATCGAATATCAACTATCTGTTGTTCAATAGTTTTTGAAAAGAATCGATCGCCAAATAAGCATTTCAAACTGGAAAAAGCCGTTTTCACAAAAACCCAGTGATTATAGCCTGTCAGTCTTCCCCAAAGTGACCTGGCCTGTTGATCACCTCCAAGGCCTAATATTTCCAGTATGGTTATAATTTCTCCTATCATTTTTGAACTTATATCTTGGATTCATTGGAGGCGGAATTAATGGTTTGGCTCTCTTCTCTTTGATGGCTTTCCGCGCCTCCTGCCTATCGTATTCTCCGCCGCCAATCACTTGTTTTGGCGGACTGATTAGTTGATCCAGTAACGGAGCTGCCATTCTACTATCTCCAACCTCTAAGTTGTCGTGATTTCTGCTAAGATTTCCAAAGTCTCAGGATCTACTGCTAAGAGGACTTTCATCCACTTGCGAGGTCTTCCTCGTTCATGCATTTTTACTTTCCATTCGTCTTCGCCTGCCACTTTCATCCTCCTGATGTATTAAGGGTGATTGTTCTGTTGTGAGAGAGAGCTTAGGCAATGTTTTGCCTAGCTTTTGAACACACTTGCAAATCAAGGTATAGCTTGGAATCTTGTTGCATGGTAAAAGTTTTGCTAAAAAAGACTGAGCAAACCCTTGAAGGGCACGATATGCCAACTTGAACTGAATTTTGAGCATGAAAAGTATCTCAACGAATACATTCGAGTACTCGTATGGTCTTCCCTTGGTAGGCTGTCGTTTTACTGTTGGTTTGAGAAGTTTTGGCTCTAAAAGAAAAGTTAGGCTTCCACGTTGGATGAGTTGTTTGTTATACTGCTTCCAGTTGCGTTCACTCATCAGAAATTCCTTGGTCTTTTCTTTGATCGGAAAAAACAAGGCGTTTCTTTTTTTAAGGGATTTTAGCAAGATCCTAGAAGGAATTTTTTCAACACAGTCAGAGAAACGTTTAAATAAATTTTAAAAAGCAAGCTGAAACACATGTGTTTGAGTGAGGGGTTACAACTAGTAATCAAAAAATAAAGTTGTAAAAATGCTAAAAATTATTTAATGTGTTTTCTGTTCTAACTTTACAAGGAGATTACTATGCAATGTTCAACAACAAACGATTTATCAAATGGTATTCATGATGTGTATATAGCTGGGATTAAATCAAAATTAAATTCCAAAATAGGCCAACAGGAAATGAAAATAAGCTTAATATCGACTCGAGCTTTTAGCGATATGGAGCTCACCAGTTATGAAACAACGCTCCCTGATAGAGCATACGTTCCTTCCCTACATACACAAGTAAAATATTCTACCTCATTTACCAGATATACTTGGGGAATAGAAAAAATAAGAAATATCCTTACGACATCCTATGCTAAGCTTGATGTTAAAAACGGCGCAAGCTCTTTAACAATTAGCCCATTGTATACTAATCAGTTTAAAGAACACCTTCCAATAAAAATTGTTTACTATAGGGATCAGAAAACTTTTGAAAAAAAGGAAGATAAAATAGAGTTAGGAGCCATGCAAATTTATGCATTTGCAGAAGAAGAGTTTAAATATGAGTATATTCAAGCTGCGCATAGAATACAGTCAAACGATAGAAGGGTTGTCTGTGCTATCTTTAAACAAACCAAAAAACCCACTTCCTTACTTGGAAAAATTAAAAAAGCTCTAGAATCCGAGGGGGAGTATACTGAATATAAACCAGGTCAACCTTATGATATTGAAAAAGAGCTGGTTTTTAACAAAAGTAAGCCCCAAAGAAAATTACTTGGGTATTCTATAGCACCGTCTAAGCAAACTAGTTCGGATGCATCATTTGTTTCAGCGTTGTCCTCAAGTCGATCTATGTCAAGCTCTGATGAAGAATTTCAATCTGCATCAGCGCCTTCGCTTGCATCATTATCTTTAAGCTCACCAGAATCTTCTCCCTCATCGCAGTTATCTAACCATAGAGAATTTGCAGTAAATCAGCCGCATGCTGCAAAAATCTCTGAAAAATTAACTTACAAAAGAGGCCCCATAGAAGATTATAATGAAATGGTAGATGAAATTGATCGAATATTGGCCAAAAAAGGTCTCAACCGTGAAAGCAACTCCTTAGCCGGATGTCGAAAATTTACTCTTTCAATGCATTTCAAGAGCTCTTCTCGTGATCCGGCAGCAATCCTACTCACGACATGGTTGTCAGAAGCCTCTGAAGCAGGCAAACCTAGCATTCCCTTTTATGGCATACCAATGAATGTAGAAATTTCTTTTGACGATGGATCTTCAGAAAGCTTTGAATATATTCTTAGAACATGGATACGGATTCCTTTAAGTGCTCCTAAATGGGAAGGATGCTTTGCTGAAATGCCTGTTCCCAGAACTTGTGAAGAAGCGAGAAAAAATGCAGAATATGAAGCTTATTTAGACGGTTTAGCAATGAGGATTTTATTTAAGAAGGTGATGCATGAAGGTTCTTCTATAGCTAAAAGAAAGTTTAACACTATTTATTGCAACCACGGTTTCTGGACTAATATAGTTCCTCATATTTCTTATGAAAGCAAAGATTTTAAAAAGAGATGGAGCTCCTATTATCTATCCCTTAAAAAACGAGATGTCAAAAGTATTGGGATTGGCGATCGAGATAAAGATCCGGACCTTGTTGTATTTGATTTCACTAAAAAAATTAACGGAAAGGCAATGAATAGGCTGGCCAAAAACAAGCTGCTCAAGTTTGAAGTGGATAATCCTTTTTTTGCTCCATAAAATGGCAAAAATTAAGGGAAAGGTATTTTTTACCTTTCTCTTTAATTAAAAGTAATTAAAAACCCACTTTCGTAAACAATTTGTTTTATTAAATAGATAGTAAATTATTAAAATTATATAATAAGTAAGGAGCGAATGATTAATTAAAATAGCTTGAGGTATGATTATGATGATAGGGCCATCAAATTCCGGCAGCCTTGAACCCACTTATCCTGTCTCCTCTCCACAGCCTCCTCTTTCTCAGGCGCCTTCTGAATCTGAGCTTGCTTCTTCCGGCACAGTAGCTCCTCCTCCTCCCTTAAAAACAGTTTCCGGTTTGATGAATAAGATCGATGAGATCTTAGATGAGCATCAACTTAGTAGGAATCAACAAAGGCCTCAAGAATCCTTCCAAATTTCCATGCATTTTAAGCGACCGGCCGATGATCCTAGCGGCGTTTTAATGAAAACTTGGGAATTCAAGCAGACAGTGGATGGCAAAGAGACCTCAAAATTGCTTTATTCCTTTCCTATGGAAATTGAAGTTTCTTTTAAAGATGGAAAACCTCCTGTAAAATTTGAATATATATTTCAAACAGATATGGAGGTACCCGATGCTCCTCCTAGACCTGCTATAATAAATGGAGAAGAAGTGAAAAACCTTTTGCCTACCACGACAGCGGGAGCTAGAAAGCAAGCTATGTATAAGGCATACTTACACGCTTGCGCTTTTCGCAGCTTGATTAAGGCCAGCACGAATAGTCAAGATCCTCACTACGATTTAGCTAAAATGAAGGTGGAAACATTTATTAGAACAGATAGTCCTATTTTTTATTTATCGCCGCAAATTGAGGATATGAGTAAAAGGTTTGAAGTCACCTACAAGCGCCTTAAAGCTAGGAATCTTGGTCAAATCGGAGTGGGAAGTGCAAATGATCAAAATCCTTTCTTTATAGATTTTAGCGAAAGGGTCGTTAAAACATCTAAAATTGCCGGTAAAACTTTTGCAAATGCAGCTCAAAAGCATTCCCGAACACGATTGCAGCTTGATACCGATGACCCAGGAGCACAAGTTCTAGAGAAAGCCTCCCGCTTAGTTCCTCCCACCAACCCAAAAGCTATCCCAGCTTTTAAAGAGCAGCTTGAAAAAGAAGATGTCAATCCTGGCGCTTTAGTAAGATATTGGCCAGAATGCATTGAATCCGATTACGAACGATTTCAAGAGAAAAGTAAAGCTTTCATGAACTTTCCTGAAAAGCTATTGAGCTTCGGAACAATTAGAAACCTTTTTATGAGGGTTTTTTTGCAATCTACGGGAACTTCTAAGCTTCGAAAACTAAAATCTGAAATCGAAAGATATGAAAAAGATCTAGATGAAGACCGCTTGCCTCCCGCTTCCAAAAAAAATCCGCGTTCTCGCTTAGGGAGATTGCAAAAAAATAAAGGCCTCTTAGCTTTGCAGCAGCAGGCTAGCCAGGATAAGCTGAATGAATTTCGGTTAGGGATTCTTAATTTAAAAAGGCCTCCAGATAGCCGCTTGGATTTAGAAACCTTTTATAGCCTACCACCGGGAGGAGCTGCCCTTATTGATGAGGAATGGAAGGCGACAGAGCCGAATTTGAAGCCAGAAGAAAAACAACAATGGGCGGAGCTCCAAGCAAAAGCTGAGGTTAATGCTGAAGCTCTAGAGAAAGCTGAAAGAGAATTTAAAGAGTGGAAAAGGCTTCTTTTAAATACTCATCGACATTTTAAATCGGAATTTGAAGAGTTAAAAGAGCTAAGCGAGAGTATTTCGGCTCGCATGGATTGGCTAAATAAGGAGATTCCGGAAGAAGTTTGGGACGGTTTAGGAAAATCAAATGACATTAGGGAAAATATCTTTAGAATATACAAGCTTACAGCACATGTTCCTAGTCGATTGAATAAAATTCAAGGTACCTTTCAACCTCGAAATGATGCTATAGCAGAGATTGAAAATGCTAATTGAATTTTTTGAAGGTACGGACATAAACAAAGAGGGTTATTTGTGCTTACCCCCTTTTTATGAGGTAAGCGATTTTAGCCTTCTTAATTTCTTTTCATCATAGTTTTATCTTTTTGTGCCTGAAAGTTAAGCTTTTAAACACTATCCAAAAATAAGCGAAAAGTTTCTTTTCGAGTTTTTTCTAAATGGCTGTTTTTTTAATCGTTCTTAGCTGTTGCTTAAGAAAAGAGGCCTTGGTGGAAGGCCTTTATGAAAGGATTTTTGTAGTTACCCAGAAAACACGACAACGTACTTTTTTAAAGAAAGAAGGAAAGATTAAATCGCCTTTAAGGCATTTCGCAACACTCATTTATTCTTTTTGGCCTAGTCCCTTCTAGGTAAAAAAAAGACCTTTCCAAACGGTTTATCTCAAATAGCCTACGCTGTTTTCACGATCGCAGTAGAGGCTCTTTATAACTTTCTGGCTTTTTCATCACCGCTTCATTCTGCGATTTTTTTACCTCCTCATTTTGCTTTTATCCTAGCCGCATCGGCTGGATCTTTGTGAATGATGGGATGTCCTTGGACGGTGAGTAAGTGACTCTGTTCCCGATCCATCAGCTGGTGATCGAAAGCAGAAATCCTTGCAAAGTTCTTAGAGGCACACGGTAAATTGTCCTGATTAACAAGGTGCAAAGGATGGCCTCATGCGAATATATTTGAGGTTGCCTTTTTACATGCATGATTAGCTGTATGCCACAACTGCATATTAACGCCTGAAAACCAAAAAGGAGTGCTTCTATGCTGGATGAGAGATTGGTTATATTTGGCTAGCTTTTTACAATATTGAGATATGACACAGCTCTGCCGCTGCCATGGCTGAGCTGCTAGTCTACCTTATTATTTTTCCAGAAACTTCTTCTTTATGCTAGCTAGTTAAGCCCTCTTATTGGGTATTTATGCAATAAGCCATTACAGTATGTATTTTAACCAGACCGGAAATTTTTAAAGAAAATAACAAAACAATAAATTTATTTAATAAATGCTTGAAATAATAATTTGTTTGGGTGATCATGCCTTTCTAAAATGTGTTAGACTGGCAAATAATTTTCATAAAAAGGTACTAATATGTCATTCATGGGAGACTATCTATTAGCCTGGCAATTACAAGCCGAGGAGTACAAGAAATGTTCACAGGCAAAGTCTTCCTCTGCTGCTCCCCGTATCGAGGGATCATCCCAAGGACGCCAATTTAAGCGTTTATCACAGGGAAAAGAGGTTACTTACACGTTCCGAGAGGTAAGAGGCGACCGCGATTGTTTCTTTCATGCAGTGAATAGAAAAGACTTGAATCGGGGTAGCTTGATACGCACTTTAAATGAAAAAGCCCCAAATGATGAGGTGAGAAAGGCATTTGCGTCCGAAATTCGCCAATTTCTTTACCTGGGTTGTACAAGAGGGCATGAAGATCCTGCTGAGCAGCAAGCCTTTATGAGCCTCTACCAAGAAGATTTTGGCAAACTAATCGGTCAACTTACTAAGAGTGAAAATCAACTGAAGCCATCTATTATTCAGGCTCGCGCGCTCTTAGGAGAAGAGGCTACTAAGGGCAAAGGCCCTATCGAACTAGCAGGCTTATTAGAAAAAATGAAGCCGAGTTCATTATTAGCACAAAAGCTTCGCAGCGAGCATCTAGTCATGTTGCAGGCGGATGAGGAAATTATTGAATATTGTTCTCAGGAATCCATTTATAGAGGCTACGTGGAACATTATCTCAACCAAGCACGCGGCTATATTCCTTTTTCTCGTAGGCTTAAAGGCGAAAATTTTAAGACGACTATTGATGTCATCAACGAATTATTTCATATGAACATTCAAGTATTCCTACAAGACGGTTCGCGGGTGACAAAAAAACGATCAGGGCCGACTATTCCGATTTCTCATAACGGTATCGATCACTTTTCTGGGCTTAAGAAGTTGGCTCCTGAATTAGATATGCCTTCACGGAGAGGTGATGGGGGCGAGGGGATACCGTCGCTAAATAAAAAGGTATTAGTTGATAAACCGAGCATGCCTTTAACAGTAAGTGACGTCCTGAATAGAATGCTCTCATCAAGTAAACCTGAAGATTTTGAAATGGAGTCCCTCTTGCAGGCAGGCTATCTTGGAATAGATTATCAGTTATTAGTGTTGTTAGCTAAAATAGCGAAGCTGTTAGTACAAAATAAGCCATTTGAAGCTACGTTTGAGGAAAAAGATCATGGCAATTTAGATGATATTAAACTTGTCATCAAGGATGAGAAAGGCGGTAAATGTAAATTGCAAGCATTTCAGGTTAAATACTATAAGAAAAGCATTTCAGCTGACCTTTTTGTCAATAAAGAGAATGGTAAAACAATAAAAAAGAGCAGCAAGAATGCAAAAATGCATATAGGAAAATTTTTTGATGGCTGGTTGAATTTGAAAAAGAAATACTCCGAGCTTAACGATGAGGACCGGGAAAGCATCATCTATTCCAATTCAGGTTTAGATCATATTTTAGAGCAATGCGTTGAAGAGGGGGTTTTTTGCGATAAATTTATGAATGGAAAAAAATCTGTTAAGCTAGGGGGTAGGATCAATAAGGGCAAAGATTTTTATGTCCTTATGAGGGAGCAAGCATGGAGCTATTTGGAAACTGAAAAACTGCATCTAGAAATTGTAAAAAAACGTGATGAAGCCTTATTCCAGCAGTTTTTGCGTTCATTTCGATTCAAAGTGGGTAAAAAAGATTTCGTTCATTTAATCAAATCTATTATTGAGAACCTATCAAGCCTTCATAATGCAAATTCTGAAAAAGCCCCACCAGCGCAATTATTTATTAATTTATACTATGCGATAGGAGAATGGTTTCGACACAATCATGTAGGGTCTCGGAGAACACCCACGTTAACAGATGAGGTAATGATAAGCTTAATAAATGACAGCCAAATCCGATATCATGATCCAGTAGTGTTACAGGGAAGATCTCAAGCAACGCTATGGAATATTTCTGATACCTGTGAAGAAAAAACTATTAAAAGGGAAGAGCTAGACGATTTAGAACGCGCTATGTGTAAGCCAGGGTTGGTAATGGTGGTTGGAGACAAGGGTATAGGGAAATCTGGGTTGGTCAAACAAGCCCTAACGAACCGTTTCTCCCTAAATTATCTTTTTCTCGCAGCAGACGCATTGATTAAAGATCCTGAACTTAAGAAGAAGGTTCTGGATGTATCAAAATTAAAAATGCTGCGTTTGATTGTGCTCGATAGCGCAGAAGCTTTGCTATCTCTCTCTAGCAATGAGGTCCGGTATGTCATTGGCTCCCTTTTGGAGTCAGGCCTTACAGTTATTTTGACATTAACTCCTGATGCATACCATGAGCTTGCTATTGAACCGGTAAGCCATCTAGTTCCAGTGAAGCCTTTACCCCTAAATACTCTACTCCAGGCGTTTCCTAAATTGAAACCGTACCAAGAGGTTCTCCCTCTCATGGAGCTTGCTACAGTCCCCTTTTACTTAAAATTTATTCTTGAAGTGATTTCCCAGGATCCAGGCAAATTTGTGCGCCTCATAAATGCTAAAAATATCACTTTAGAAGCTCAACTAATAAAGCAAGTAGTGAAGGGGCGAAGCAAAGAGGTTGCTAAAGAGAGGCAAATCGCCTGGAAGCATTTGGCAGTTAAATTAGCTCAATCTCGGAAGCCTACGCAAGTTGAGGCATTGAAGCAAACCTCTATTGTGGTGGGTAAAGATGATAAATATGTCTTTAGTCATGATTTATTTTTTGAGCATGGTTTAATGGCTTTTTGGTTTGATGAGTGGAAAGCATCTTGTATTAAGGAAACGACACTGAAGTTTTGGGAAAAGCTTCCTAATTTTCTTAAGTTTAATAGTCCCATTGCTGTTTTGGCAAAATGGTTCACCATTCATAAAGAGAAATTAGTGCCAAATCTCTTGAAGCATGCAGAAAAGCTTTCCAATACACCTGTTTTTGGGTCTATTATAGCCATGGTTATTGCGGCTGAAGACAAGCAGTTGTTAAGTAAACTTCTCAAATACAAGAATGAAGCGCCCATGCAGAACCCTTCAGGAAGCTCTACTGTAATGCTGGCGATTTTTTATAATAGCCCAGAAGCGCTTAAAGCACTTTTTAAGCTAGGCGAGCCTGCTCATCACCGGAAATCAAGACCAGCCCTTTTGTCTGACTCAGCTTACTATACTCACCATGGGCAGGATCCCTCTTATAACCCTGAAGAAAGTTCTTCGGATGAGTCGTCAGAAAGTTCTATCGAAAGAGTCACAAGTGGAGACAATAGTGATTCGGATAGCTTCAGCTACAGTGAGCTAGAGGAATCGCCTATAGAAAAGTTTTGCGGGCATATAGCTAAATATTGGTCCGCTGGCTTTTATGAGGAGCCTTATTATGTAGATGACGACGAAGGGGATTGGATTACTAATCCTCGCTTTCAACCTCTTCCCCATAATGATTCGTACCTACATCAAGCCGTTTTGTTAAATCGCAGAGAGTGTTTATCCATACTATTGGAACAATATGAAGAACCGCAGATGCTCAACCTTTGCAATGAGTACAACGAAACACTTTTGCATTTAGGTATCTTAAAGGAAGCAATAGAGGTGGTGAGGCTTTTGCTTGCGAAAGGTGCCTTGGTTGATAGGCCTGACAATTGGGGCGAAACCCCTCTCCATAATGTGGCTTATACCGGAAATATCCAACTGGCAGAGCTACTTTTACAAAAAGATGCAGGTCCTAATAGATTAAATGAAGCAGGATTGACCCCTTTGCATATTGCTGTTGCTCGCTTAGATCTACAAATGGTGAAACTGTTCTTAGAGCATCACGGTGACTTATCTATAAGATGTTTTCATTCAGCAGAAGTAGGAGTCGCCGATATTTTAGAGGAGCTCCCCGACGCACAACAAGAAGAGATGGAAAACTTCGTGATAGGGTTAATTGAGCTTCTCAATTTTGGCTACAACCAAGGAATGGATGAACTCAATGAGGACAGTCGAGAAATTGTTGAAGATTTGATGACATTGATTGAGCATCGGGCTCAATTATCTGAATATGCGCCTGATTGGGATTATTGGGATTCGGAAACAGAATTGGAATATGCTATTAACAATGTCGATTTTGAAATGATTGAAGGACTCGCCTCTTATATTTTAGATGACCCTGATCGCATTGAGGAGGTCTTGGAATCAGACGCCTTTACTCACCTTAGGAAAGAGTTGGTGGATGGGTGGATGGATCAGCTCCATGGCACCCAGTATCAAAATCTCTTGCTATACGTCTATAATTCTGGTGACCCAGAAGTGTTAACGTGTATTGCACCTATTAATTCTTATATTTTAGATGACCCTGTTCGCATTGCGGAAGTCTTAGAATCAGAGGATTTTATTGATCTTAGGGAAAAGTTGGTGAAGGCATGGCTTGAAGAGGCTGAGGAAGAACAGTATCAAAAACTTAGAAAATACATCCAGGATTCCAAGGACCAAGAAATGTTAGCATGGATTCAAGAATTCGAAGAAGAGAGTGAAGTATAAAGAAAAACAAAGTAAAGCAGACCAATTTCTCCTGAATGTTCTTACCTCAAGACGATTTTAAGAAAAAGCTTGATTATCTTTAGGAGAATTCAATAGTTTATCCCTAGGCGGAAAGGTTATTTTTTTTTGTGTAATAGACAAGACTTAATCTGACGCTTTTGATAAATATAGCGTGCATCTTGAGAATTTCTTCTAAGGTCAGATATTTAATCATTTTTTAGACAATCTTTTTAGTACGTCCGCTTTCTCATTGAGCAAACCTTTTAATAATTCATCAAATTCATCTAGCTCAATATCCTTGTGCGTTTTTTTATCTTTTTTGAGGCTAGGTAAATGGTCTATCACGAATTGTCTTAAGCTAACTCCTTGTTTGGCCGCTAGCATTTTGAGATAGGTGTGTTGATCTGCAGGAAAATCAACTGTCAAACGAACTGTATTCTGCTTAGAATGTTGCTGTTTCATAACAAAGCCCTCCTTTCTTATAAGGTACCGTATTGCCGCAAATAAGTCAATTTTACAAAACCCTCAAAATATGACTCCTCAGCAGCTTGCTCAATTAAAGTAAGCTCACTACAACCAAGGTGATAGCGCCGCAGGTAATCTACGCGATGTCAATGCCCAGTTAGAAAGCATGATTTTAGGAGGCTTAAATAGCGAGTATGGATTCCCTGCCGGATGGAAGCCAGCGGTAGGCAACTCGAGTCAAAATGCTATGTTGGATGCCTTTTCAGCTAAAGTGGGAACAAATGCCATTAGCACGGCCCAAGAGATGATTTCCAATGCGAAAACCTTGGCTCTACATTTGCCGAATGTTCCCATGAAAGCCGAGATTTTGGACTTCATGAAAGTTATCAGCAATGCTTTAACTCAGCTGCAGCAAGAGATTTACCTCATCCAAAATCAGGCTGCCATTAAATCCAAAGACTTAGGAAAAGCCGAGCTCGATATCCATCTGAACAAACTAGAAAAGCAAAAAGAGGAGCTGAAGAGCCAAAGTAGATCGGGTAAGCCCGGTCTGGGAGTTTTCAATTCGATTATGAAGTTCTTAGACCTCATCTCCACTGTTTTATCGATAGCCATTGCCATTTTCAGGATGGGAGTTGGAGCTGGTTTAATCGGTATAGACTTAGTAGCCGCTGCTATTGCTTACACGTTGGTAGACCAAGTTCTCATTATCAGTGGAAAACGAGGGGTATGAGTTATGCCATGAAAGCCCTGAAAGCTGCCAGTAAGGCCATTATCCCAGGCGCAGTGCTTCGCAAACGCTTTGTCCATGGCTGGTAACCCCATGGTAGGAATTTGGAAATTTTTACTTTATTTTGAATGGTTAACTTAATTTTTTCTTTACTTAATTTTCGAAGCAGACTAGTTTAAGCATCAAAAAAAAATTAACAAGGATTTGTCATGATCGGTTTAAACGTAAATCAATCAGCTTACACTTTAACAGGGTTAAGTGGGGAAGCAACAAATAACAGGACATTTGTAAGCCGTAGAGCGCCAACCTTAGCAGACCTAGCTAGAAGAGTTTTTAGAATGCATTTTTCAGATAAAAGTGCTTCAGAACTACGCAATCGTTTTTTTACTTTAATCGTAGAAGTATGTGAAAGCGAAAAATGGAACATTCTTTCACAAAATAAAAATGAGATTTTTGGCTTCCTGAAAACAGCAGATCAATCTGTTATTATGCATTTCATAAGAAGCGGAAAGATTGAACTTGTTAAAAAAATCGTGAAAAATAAATTATTTAAAGCCCTAATTGGTACAGAAGAAAACCAGGTAACCCATACAGTGGTAAGAGAGGGATTTCGGGATTTATTGCATCTTTTATTGGCTGAAGACCTTGCTCACGTGAATGCGCTTGATGAAAGAGGGGCCAATTTGCTTCTGAGTGCCATTGAGGGTGATCAAACAGATTTGATAACAGACTGTTTGGGATATGGAAATAATCCCAAGCAATATTTTAGTTATATGGGATTTCGCTTGAACTCCCTTTCTTTTGCTATTTATAAAGGATCTACAGAATGTTTAGATAAGCTTATTCAAAGCTTAAAAGTTTTGAAATCCTCTTTTCCAATCGATTTTTCCGGGCAAATTGAAAACATTGGGACCGTCTTGCATCTAGCGATTCATGCGGATCAAGCCCATATGCTTGAGCATTTATTAACAAAGTATTACAAATTCACAAAAAAATTAATTGAAACTTGCGACCAGGAGGAGCGAACTCCTTTTATACTAGCCGCATACTACGGAAAAGTTAGGATGCTTGAAGCCCTAATATACGCCGGAGCTAGCCTTTTGGCAGAAGATGAGAAGGGGTATAATGCGATGCATTATGCAGTTATGGGCAAGCAATCGGAGGCAATTAAGTTTTTACATAAGCGCGGAATGGATGTGAATTCAATTGGTCTTCGTGGGAAAACACCCCTAATGATTGCTAAGAGGCTTTACAAAGAAACAAGGGATTTAGAGTATAAGAAAAAGATTAAAGTTCTTCTTGAAAATTTATCTGATTACCAAAAAGTTAATCCTTACAATCCCCTTGATTACGGTGATTTGCCGCCCGAGAGTTTTGTTTTTCAAAGTTGCATGTCCGCGCCGCCCGCCCTCTCTTCAGACATTATGAATGCATTAGAAAATTTTTTTAAGATATCGAAAAACCTCAAAAGAATAGGGGGCGTTTTTCATGGAGCATTGGCAGCAACAATTTTGGCAATAGGTGAGGACATCTCTAAAATTGACATAAGGCTTGCGGATCTATCAATCAAACAATTACCGGAGAAAAAAATTTGCGATATTCAAAAAAAGCTCGGAACGTTTACCACCACGCATCCAATCAGACCAATCTGGTCTTTTTTAAGTAATTTAAAGAATGTTAACGATGGCATTAAGCTGCGCGATCAAATTGACCAACTTATTGGCAAGTATACAGAAAAAACTCATTGCACATTTGGAGAATTAGCCGAATTAGTTTATTCACAATCAAAAAATACTCACACAAACGAATCTTTCAAGCATTTACATATTATGGTTTTCGAAGCTAAGGACATGCAAGTCTTGCAAATTAATTCCGAAGAAAAAAAATGGAAAAATTTACTTATTGCTGATGCAGTGGTTGCAGGTATTGCCTTTCCATTTTTTATAAGCATCCAAAATCTAAGAAAAAAAAAGAATCAGTGTGTCTTTAATTCAAAATTTTTTTGTATAGGAGGATGGGGATTTATAAATCCTGCAATTCAAATGTTTGACCAAAAAAAATATTTATTTAATTGTTTTGAAGACCCTTTTGAGAGTGACTATCATTTTAACAACCGCGTTGTAGGTATACGGATTAATCCAAAAAATCCTGCAGAAAAGCAATTAAATGATTTTATGAGGGGAAAACCACTAATTAAAGGGAAAGGTAAAGAAGGAAAGTTAATCGACCAAGAGCGTGTACTAAAAATTAAAATGGGTAATGTGTATAGAATAGAATGGGGATGCGAGTGATTTTTTCTTAGATTGGAATTATTGCTTAAATCATCACATAAGAATTGCAGTTCATTCTTTACTAAATCAATAGAAGAACAAGAGCTGCTAAAAAAGTTAAGGAGGAGAGAAAACGCTTAAATGACCAATCCCCTCAAAACCCGGAGTACCACCCTCAATACCCCTTAGCTGAACTTTGGAGAGAGGTTGAATACCAGTCAAAGCGACCAAAGCATAGCTAGTACTGTAGTGGTAATAGACCATAAACCCTCTTTGGAAGATATTCTCAGATGTGGTGGATGAGCGTTCCCCGATTTCTTGAAATTTCTATGCTACCTGCTCTTTTTCTTTGACTTCTCCGCCATCCTTAAACTTGGTTCCATTTATAACCTTTTCTATTAATTCATGTCTTCTAAGTCTTCTCCAATGTTTTTCAGCAGTTGTAGCTAACTTGTATACCATAGTAAGCGTACAAATCCTAGATCCACATCCCTTGGTTTGCTTTGTCCGATGCCTGATTTTGGCAAAAGTCGATTCTATAGGATTAGCCGTGCCAATATGCCCCCAGTGCATCGCTGGGAAATCATAAAAAGCCATTAAAGCTTCTTTGTCTTTCATCAGACGTTCGCAAGCTTTTGGATATTTAGCCTCATAAAGACACACAAAGGCCTCAAATGCTTTAAATCCTTTCTCCTTAGCATAGGGGCTATATAAGTCTCGTGGATCATCTTCTTGGCATTGATTTGGGCACTTTCTGGCATTTTATCTAAAATATTTGCTGTTTTATGCACCCAGCATCTTTGCTCGCGAGTTTTGGAAATTCTTTTTCCATGGCTGCCCAAAATCCTAAAGCGCCATCGCTCACAGCTAGATGAGGTGCCTGCTGCAATCCACGTCGCTTTAAATCCTGCAAGGCTTCTTTCCAAGATAGCTTGCTTTCTCTTATCCCATGGAGCAGACGAATAGCAGGCCTACCCAAATAAGGCGCCTCAAGACCGGTAGAAAAGAGGCTCCCACTGCAGCCATTGTCGATAGTCAATCTGTCAAAACGACAGAAAAAGGGGGGCTCAAAGGCTATGACGGAACCAAGAAAATTAAGGGAAGAAAAAGGCATCTTTTGGTGGATACACAAGGAAACCTAATAGGAGCCTTAGTCAATGCAGCAAGCGCAAAAGACGGCCTTAGTCTAATCGAACTTATCCAAAAAAAGGCCTATCCTTCCTACGCTAAAACTTATTTATGGCGATTTAGCTTATCGCCGCAACGAGGTCTACCGTCTTTTAAATGCGGGTTCATCAGGATTGTCTTGCTGAAGCCCTAGCCTATTTGCGTTCTCAACCCTCCTTTCGCGCATTCAGCCTAGGCGATGGGTGGTAGAGCGCACACTCGCTTGGATCTCTAAGCATAGACGGTTGAGTAAAGATTATGAACATTTGCCAGAGGGCAGCGAATCATATCTATATGCAGCCATGGCTGTGACTACTCTAAAGAAAATTACTTAAACAAATGTAAAAATGAGTCTTTGAAACACTTTCTTATCTTAAGGTCCACAACTTTTGAAATACCTCTGTCATGAAACAGATGGTTTCATCGGCTGGAAATTTTTCGTTAAGCTTTTGATACTCGGCTATTTACTCTTTTTGTTGTTGCTGATCGGCATTTCCTGGCTCAATAGCTAGTTTTTTGTAAGAAAAGCCGTGCCGCTGAAGTCCATTTCTTATGCCGCGAATGGTATATGTTATCTTAAAAGTTAGCTGGATATAAGCGACGATATCCTTGACGTAGAGATGGGCGTGCGCTTGCAGATGATCCTCAAGTTGCCTGGATTGGTTAGAAGAGAGTTTTTCTACGGAACTGCCACTCTTCGGGCGCAATTTTTTCAAAGCTCTATATTTGTCAGTATAATTGCGAATGGCTTCATTAGGCAGCAATAAGACCTCGGCAATTTCCTGAAAAGTCCAACCCTTGCCATAAAGGAGCACAGCCTTGATTCTATCACAGATGCGTTTATCACGTTTTTTTTTATGCTGAGCATGTAGCTGCAATCTTTCTTCTTCTGTTAAAGAATTCATGCCCTCCTTTTGAATGCAAGGAATATTTTTCGGAAGAAAAACTTTCATTCACAAACGGTACAGGTGAATTTTGTTTACATATTTTTTATTGTAAAGTAATTTTAATAATTTTAGTCGAAATTTGGAAGGAGTAGTTATGATATGTTCAAGCACAGATATAACGGCGGTTTCTTTAGAAGGATTAGGGGATAATGAGCAAAATGAAGCACTATCTGTAAATTTTCAAGGCGCTACTCTCACAGGTCTTTTTCAGCATAGTTTCGGAGCTAACTCTTCAAATGAAAGAGCTAGAGAATTGCATGAACGCTCCTATTCTTTAATCTTAAAAGCCTGCAAAGAGGAAGATTGGGGTATACTTTCGCAATATAAAAGTAAAATTTCTGCATGCATGGAAGAAGCAGAACAATCTGTCATCATGCATTTTTTAAGGACAAGAAATGACGAAATTATAAAGAAAATTGCAGCCAAAAAATTGTATGAAACGCTAGTTGGTCGTGATTCAAACCGTGCTATACATGAGGTTGTAAGAGGAGGACATCATAAGTTAGTACCCATTTTATTTGGGGATACCGAATTGGCTCAAGTAAATGCGCTCGATTCTAGGGGTGCCAACCTACTTATTAGCGCTATTGAAGGAAGACAAAAAGCCTTCGTAAATGTCTGTTTGCAATATGGCAACCTTCCTAATCATTATTTTATCCATGACAAATTTCGCCTAAATGCCTTTTCTTTTGCCGTTTATAAGGGAGCCATAGAGTGCCTAGATCAATTAGTTGAAACTTTGCAAAAGATGCAAAGGTTAAATAAAATTAATTTTTTGCAAGAAACAAATCCTGTAGGTAATCTTTTGCATTTAACTATTTGGGCAAATCAACCGGAAATGTTGCAGCATTTACTAACAAAATATCGAAAGAAAACCTTACCTCTTGTTGAAAATGAAGATCGGGATGGGAGAACTCCATTAATGCTTGCTGCCTCATTGGGAGACATTCAATCTTCAAAAATACTATTAGACGCGGGAGCTCTGCTAGAAGCCAGGGATAGCAAGGGAAGAACAGCAATGCATTATGCTGCAGAGAAAAACAATAGAGACGTTATTCGTTTTTTAAGCAAAAAAGGCGCTGATGAAAGTGCTCAAGATTGCTATAATAATGCGCCTAGCCAGTGCGGTGATGAGGTAACCGCACAACTCCTTCTCAATATAAAGTCTAAGAAACAAGTCGATGATGAATTTCCAACAGATTATATTGCGCTCCCTCCCCATAATTGCATATTTCAAGGCGGAGGAGCAAAAGGGTTAGTTTATCTGGGAGTTATTAAAGCTTTAGAAAAGCTGAATTTCTTCGATGATTTAAAGAGGTTTGCTGGTACATCCGCAGGAGCCTTATCCGCACTTTTTCTTTCTCTGGGTATGAGAACAACCGAAGTAGAAAATACATTGAAAGATACTTCATTAGCGAAGTTACTTGACCTACTAACGTTTCGAGTCTCAACTGAAGAAGAAAAACAAAGTATTATCCAATATTTAGGCATCGTTAAAAAAGCGGGCTCTACTATTGGCAAATTGGGAATCGCTTGTCTTAAATCTTTAGCTATTTTAGTCGGAAGAAGAACGGGATGGACCGATGGAGAGGAATTAAAAAATTGGCTAAACCTGCTCATAGAAAAATATACATATATCCCAAATTGCACTTTCGGGGAGCTTTCGGATTTGATTAAAGGTGGAGGATATAATCCTAAGGGCAGACCATTTAAACATTTACACGTAATTACAACGGACCTAAAGACATCCTCTCTTCTTCATATAAATTCTGAGCACAAAAAATGGAAAAATTTCCTAATTGCAGATGCTGTAGTAGCCTCTGCTGCCTATCCTGTACTCATTGCCCTTCAAACAATGAGAGAAAAGATCGATGGTATACTTATACCCAATCATAATTACCAATGCTCAGATGGAGGAATTCTTCTCAATTTACCTGCAGAAATTTTCGATCGAGTCGAGCAGCCAGGATGGATGGATCCTCAGTTAGCTATCCCTCAATTCAATCGTCGTTCAATTGCTTTTTGTTTTGAACAACCTAAAATTACTCCATCTGAAGACAAGGAATCGGTTTACGCTTTTCTTGGAAGTGTTTTAACTAAAATTTATATGAATTCTGAAAATCTAACTCGCCAAATGCTTTCAAAAAAGCATGAAGAAAGGCTTGTAAGAATAAGTACTGGTGGAATCACCACAACGGAGTTCCGCATTAAGCCCGATGATGAAAAAGGGATAGAAGCCATTGATAACGCTTACATAACTACAAAAAAATTTTTCGAAGAAAGAAGACGTAATGAAAAGTCTTTTTTTAAGTAATCGCTGTCTTTCAAAAAACTCAAAGGAAAACACACTGCCACTCAAATAAAAAAATTTGGAAACTCCGAATGTCTTGGCAGTACAGGTTGTCTAGCAGGCGTTATTTCTTGCCAGGCGACTTATCCCAATTAAAGTTTAAAAGGAAATGAAGCTTATAGAGTAGTAGATCTGAGATCAATTCTTCTTCTCTAAGTATCGATAATGTCGATTTTCATAAAATGGTTTCATCCAGATGATAGAAAATTGTTGTAATATCTAATCTAATTGTTAAACTTTATTTTTTTGAAAATTAGGCAAAGATAGTTTTTAAGATCTAAATTATTTATTTTTTTTATTGACAATTTAAAATTGTAAACTTAAAATTTTAACAAAAAATATTAAGCCCCAAACATCCTAAAAGATTAGAATTTCGTGCTTGGCCGAGACTTCATTACTAATTAAAGAGGAGATGTTATGCCTTTTCAGCTTCATGAAACCCGTGAAAGCTTTTATTCAAAAGTAAGGCAATTAACGGAAATTAGCACGGACAACAGTGTTTTTCTTAATACAAAATTAGAAACATCTTCTAGGCAAGATTCTAAAGTATTTCGTTGGTTAAAGTGGTTCATTTCCCTTCTCCCTAAAGTTCACCTAGTCCAAACCTCTCCTTTAAAAGTTGCCCAGGAAGTGGCTAAGTTCGCAGAAAAACATCAAAAATTTTTAGGCAAAAAAGATCAAGCAGATTTGATTGATGTGGTGAAAACGCTTAAAATTAAATGTCAAAGATCTGTAAAGGAGAAGCAAAAAAAATTTGATAATAGACCTCTTTCGAAATTCACTGGGTTAGTTCCAGATTATGAATCCCTGCAATCAAATTAAAACGGAGAGAGAACCTCTTCCGTCTGTTTCTATAGCGATCAGAGATGATCTTAAACCGCTTCAGGCTGCCGATAACATTTTCATTAAGCGCACGTTCACTAGAAAGTTGGCGGTCATTTTGCTTGTCCTCCTTTGTGAGCGGATACTTTTTCCTCCTTTTTTTGGGCATTTGCGTCTTAGCATGTAATCTCTGCAACCTTTGATATCCACTATCAGTCAATACACTTACACAGGGATGAATTCGAATTTTTGACTCTTTGAACAATCGAAAGTCATGCCTCTTCCCCCGGGAAAATGGAGATATTATCAAATGTTGTGGATCTTAAGATAAGAAGAGCGTAACCTCAGTGAAATTTTAAGCAGAGAACTTTAATATGTATGGAGCGGAATTTACCTGCAGGCAGAGAAATTTATGCAGATCCTGCTTATTTAGATTACGAGCATCAAGACATGCTTGAAAAAGTGGAGAAAATAAGGTTAATAGCAGAGCCCAAATCGAATTCTTTGCGTCCCATGGATTTGCATGAATTTGTGAATTTGAAACATATTAGAAAATTTATCGAAGGAGCATTTGGTGCAATATCAAGGCTTTTGCCGAGGAAAATTCCTGCGATTACTGCTGAAGGATTTGAAATTAAAGTTTTAGGTTTTTTAGTTGTGGCTGCAACAAATTTTTTATCAATATAGTAATTTGTAACTTACATTAAATATTAAATTTAAAAAATAGGTGCTAGATAGTATAATAGTTGATGGGCTATCTAGTTTTTATTTTTTAATTAGGGAATCTATGACATTTTCTACTCAACCCCTCGATACTTTTGCACAAGCTGTTAAAGAGTCTTATCATTTAACGGATTTAATCTTAGTCAAAGAAAAAGAAGGGCGATGGAAGATTGGACGAAAATTCTACACTTCCATTCCTTTTTTAGGTCGTTTTATCAGCTTGGTCTATTCTCGCTGGACAGACCCTACCTCGCTTCATCAAACAATCGAAGAATTTACAGCCAGCCAATCGAAATCTTACAGAAAATTCGTGGAAAAGCTGGAAAAAGACTCCATTACCCTCAGCGAAAAAGAGTTTGCATTCCACTTTCGCTTTCAAGCCTTATTTGAGCAAGCGATCTGTGAGGCAACTCGTAAATGTACGCCAAGTAAGAAAGATCTGCTGCGAGCTTGTTGGACCAGGGGGCACCTTCAATCTGCTAAGGAAAAGCTTTTAGAAATTTTTGATAGAACGCTTACTTCTTCTGCCGGGGCGGATGTAAGCTTAATCTCCAATTACCCTTCAAAACTTTTTATGCGGCAAGCACGCCTTAATTTACTAAAAGACAAAGTTTTAATACTGGGAGAATTGGGGAATTTGCTTAGTTTAATGGAGATAGCACGTTCCCGTTTTGAAAATGCACGAAAGGTGAGCTCTCGTATTGTAAAAATTGAAGGAAAAGATGTCCATGTAGAAGAAAGATGGGCAATATTTGGAAATTATACAAAAAAGATTAATAGTTATATTAATATGCTAAGTGATTCTCTAAAGCTTAATTTGTCGGTAGAAGGTCCTAAAATCAATCCTTCCCGCCACGAACCCATATTCCTAGGCAAGAACGTTGGCAAGAACTTTGCACTTTTTGCTATTGGTTCAAACAATGGTAATTTTCGAAGATGGGCCATCCTTGTAAGCCACCAATTTAGGGTAAAATATCTTGAGGCTAAAGGGCTTTCTTCCGATCAAGCAGCCTCTCTTGTTGAGTTAAAAAGACAAAAGCCAGACTTCACTAGCAAAGTGTTGAAGGGATATATTGCGACAGAGCGATTAGCATGGAAAAATCTTTATAGAGAGTACAAAATTAAGCAAAAACAAGAGGCTCTTCGAGCCTTTGAGAAAAAAGGTAGTTCAGAAGAATTGGAAAAACCAACAGGGATGGAGAGAATAAAACTCTCTCCTCAAAGTGCAGACCCAGAGGTTAAAGAAGGGAAAGGCGCCCTCCCTAGGCCTTGGGAAGAGGCGGGGGCTTTAAGCGTTGCTGAGAAGCTCTACCTCAAGAATACAGCCAGTGAACGTCGTCAAGATCCCGACAGATTTTTCTTAAAAAATATACAAGCCTATTTTGAAGTAATTATGAAGAACTCAATTGAACCTTATTTTTAAATTAGGAAATCTATGGCCTTTTCTTTTCCTTCTCAATCTATTGGTGCTTTTGCACAAGCCGTAATTGGCTGCAGGAGCTCCAATTGACCTAAATTTATCCCTGGCCCGCCTCCTAAAGGATTGGCCTAGCAAAGATTCAGGACTAAGCGTTGATAGAAGATTGAAAAAATAAAAATTGCCGACTTAAACTCTTCAAATCCTGAGTAGTACGCATTGTAGATTACTCGCTCCTTCATCCGCTTCTATGGCCCCTTATATGTATAGAGGGATAATTTCTTTAAGCCTTGCTTGTCGCTCGTATTTCCAGACGTGACTTTCGCTTGTAAGAGCAAGCCTCTTTAGGGGTTTTGGCCGAAAGTTCATATAAATATTTAATGGCACCATGGCTACTTTTGCATTTATAGCTAAATTAATAGAGCTTCGTCCGTTAGCTATTAATTGATTGTGATTAATCCTATAGGTCTCAATCAAAAGACTTATCAACTTTATTTACCCAGAAATTTTGACGGCCCTAAATCAGCGAATAACATCAAGACCTTTGCGGCGGATAACATTCAGTAATGCAAGAACAGCTCCTGTAGGTTCTTTCACTCCTCTTTCTAACTGCGATACATACCCAACACTCAAATTAAGATAACTTGCAAATGCAGCCTGGCTAAGATGGGCTTTTTCTCGTAATGCTTTAATTTCTTTGCTTGTCATTGAGTCTATTTGGGGAAAGTTTCCTTTTTTGAGATGACGCATAGTGATTTTTTCATAGTCTTTCTCTGTAATAATCCCACAATCTAACATGTCACTAGCTGTTTCAAGAATAGCATCTTTCAATCGACTAGATTTTTTATTCATAATTCACCTCTTTTAAAAGACTATTAGAAAGCGAGCGATTAAGCTCTTGATCATTAGCCTTAATCCATGCTGAAGCAAGCTCTTTTAACGATATTAATTCGTTGCTATCGATATTTTCACGTTCGTTTTTGGCAAATCCATATAGAAACACAGCTCTTTTGCCCTTTTTGTAAGCAATTAATGTGCGATAACCAGATGATCGACCTTGACCTTTTCTAGCGATCCTTATTTTGATAAGGTTTCCACCTAAATCTGCATCCACTAGTCCCTTTTCAGCTCGTTTTATTGCTTCATTTAGGGAATCATAGTCGATACCTTCTCGCATTGCATGTCGAACAAACCATTTTGTTTTAAGGCTCGCAAAGCATTCTCGCTTTTAATTTAGCTATAGCACTATGAACTATATTTTTGCAAATATGTGATTTTAAATTTAGGAGTAGGAAATGACTCAGTATTCAGCAAAAGAGCGTATTTAGAAGAGTATTATCCGATAGTGGGTGATTATAAGCAAAATTAACGATTAAGCTGGCATGCAAAAGGGATTCACCTTATCTTAACCTGCGGGTAGAAGGTCTCCTCATTTGTTCTACCAAAGTGAACACATATTTCAAGGTAAGAGAAGAGCTTTGCATTTGGTGCTATTAAACCGATGCCAATTTAGCTTAAGGGCAGCTTAAATATAGGCTAAGATTCTACATTTCCATTCCTTCGAACATTCCTTTTTTAAGCCCCCTTTTCTTATTTCCTGCATAAAGGCTTATTTATATATTTTTGGAAACTCAAGCAAAAAGTTCAGGTAAAGCTTCCCAGGAATGTCCGGAAGGCTTCAATAAGGGAAGCTGATGGCGTAACATATGCTTCCATTCTGCGGCGAGGATCGCCTTTTGATGGCGCTTTATTTATTCAAACACTGCTACAAGTTTTGGATTGAGTAAAATTATCAGTATAGAGCGGTTAAAGAGTATTTAGCTTGTTAACGATATAAGAGTTAATACTCATCCCATTCTGAGCTGCCTGTGCTGCAATTTTGACATACAGATCAGAGGGCATTCTCAAGCTAAACCTACCCGAATAAGCTTTTTCTGGATCTACGCCTCTTTCTTTGCACCAATCAAGATAATCATCAATAGACTCTTTAAAAGCATGCTCAATTTCGTCAACCGTGGTACCTTGGAAAGTAATTACAGCTTTTAATCCTGCTACCTCTCCATGAAAAATACGCGCTTCGTCATCATAAATAACGTAGCCTGAATATCCTTTATATTTTAACATGGTTTTACTCCTGCATTTTCTAAAAACCTACGAACTGAAATAACGGCTCCCTTATCCGTTTCTTTTTGTGGATGGGGCCTATGGAAGACAGCTTCTTGGTTATTAAGCAAAACTCTGATTCTAGATCCTCTTCCTTCTCGGATTTCTGCGCCTAAAGCGGCAAATAATGATTCAATGTCTTTCCAGTGAATGCTGGCTTGAACCGGTTTGGCAAATATTGCTTGTAAGGTACGCTCGTGTTTTTTATTCATAATTGAGATGATATCATTTAATGACACCGTTGTCAAATTTGTGTATTTTTTGACCCATCTCCATCCTGTGATAGGAGTTCCGTCATGTGCATGCACGGTTGTTACCGCAAATAAAATTCTTGTGTCAATTTTTTTGTGTAAGTTAAATCGTTTATTTAAATTTTAATTTTAAAAAATAGGCGCTAGATAGTATAATATTTGATTAGCTATCTAGCCCTTATTTTTAAATTAGGAAATTTATGACCTTTTCTTTTTCTTCTCAACCCATGGGCGCTTTTGCCCAAGCCGTTAAAGGCTCCTATAGTCTAACAGACTTAATCTTAGTCAAACAAAATGAGGGGCAATGGAAGATTGGGCGAAAATTCTACACCTCCATTCCTTTTTTAGGCCGTTTTATCAGTTTGGTTTATTCTCGTTGGAAGAATCCCACTTCTCTTCATGCGGCTATTGAAGAATTTACAGCTAGCCAAGCGAAATCTTACGGAGAGTTTTTGGAAAAGCTGGAAAAAGACTCGCTTACTCTCAGCGAAAAAGAGGTTGAGTCTCTCCTTCGCTTTCAAGCTTTATTTGAGCAAGCAATCTCTGAGCTAAAGCGCAAATGTGCTGCAAGTGAGGCAAATCTTCAGCAGACGGGCTGGACAAAGATGCAGCTTAAGTCGGCAGAGAAAAAGCTTCTGGAAATTTTTAATAGAGCTCTTACTTGGTCTGCTTCGGAAGATTTAAGCCTATCCTCTACAGAGCTTATAGAAAAACAGACTGCTCTTAAAAATGCGCGCGCGCTTTATGAGCTTGCGTATCGCGTGTATACAAAACTTCCTGAAACTTTTTTTAATCCTGATTTAAAAAAAAGAATCGAAAGCTTACCCTTTCCCTCTCTCATTCAGGAGAAAATTTATACCTTAGAAACTTTAACGCAAATCAAAGGAAATTGCCTTTCTCAGGAAAGGATCTTAGAATTAAGGGGAAGTCTAGAAAAACACGCCCTCAGCTTAGCCAATTTTGCCGATTTAGAGGATGACCAAATCCTGGTAATTTTGCGCGATTGGGCCATAGCAAGACAAGTGCAAACCTCCCATGAAATTTCAAGTTTTATGTGTTCTCACCAAAACAGCTTAAGGCCTCTTTTTGCTAAAATCGCAGCTCGCATTCCTGAAGATCAATTGTCCATTGCCTTAAATCCTAAATTTAAAGAAATATGCGCGCTTATTGCAGAATATTTTCCCGAAAAAGAATTTAAACAAACCGCTTCCATTCGCAAGTATTACCACGATTTGACGATAGTGGAACGTTTGCCCCTCGAGCTGTGGCTGAAAATCTTTACTAATTTGTCTTTTTGCGACCAAGCAAAGTTGGGCCTTACCTCGCGCTATTTCGCTAACCTCTACTCTGCTCTAAAACAGTCCTGCCATAAGTTTGCAAAGGCAATCGTCTCGCAATGGCTAAAGAATTACGAGCATCCTCCCCAGTATCCAGGACTGCAAGGCCATCTGAAGTTCCTGTTAGATGGATTTTCTAAGAACCCATACCTATTATGCCCTTCGAAAGGACTTTTCGTTACCCGATGTGAGAGGAGAGAAGTGGAAAAAAATCTTAAGGAAAACCAATCTACGCAAAAAAAGGAAGATCCACCTACTCAAAAAGCTGAACCCAAGAGACTCGCATTTTATAACTCTGTCCGAGAAGCTTTTACAAGAAATTTTTCCCTTGTGGAATCAAATAACTCATTAAGCTTAACCTTTGCATTTACATTTTCAGCTGCCGTAAAAAAACCGAGAGTAAAAGCAAAACATTTTTTATCTTATTTTGGTATGCAGATATCTATAGAAGAAGAGTATGTGCCTCATTCCTATCAAATCTACCATATGGACATGATTAAAATCTTTTTTGCCATGATTGAAAAATTTAATACCATAGAATTTAAAGGCTTTGCTAAGGCTTTTGACTTAATTAGCAAACATAGCGTGAAACAGATTTTGTAATGCTGTCCGATCTATCAAATATATTCCTACAAAGCATCTAAAGGAATTTATGGCTGATTTATGGCACTGTTAACAAAGTAAATGAGTAATCAACATTATTGCACAATAAATAAATGAGGTAAATGTAGAGTCTAATTTATCGTACCTCAAACTCAAACGCTTGTGTTCTTTAAGATGGCTAAAAAAGTGTTCTATTTTCACGCGTGTCTTATAAAGCTGCTTATCATACTTATTGGGAAAACAGCGATTAACTTTAGGAGGAATCACTTCTTGGTATTGATTAGAACGAATCAATTGCTTAACTTCAGAGCTAGTATATCCTTTATCAGCAATAATAAATTTCATTTTTTTCCAGGGAAAGTCTTTGCAAAGTGTGGGGAAAACCTTCACATCTTGCCTTTGGCCTTCTGATAAAACAAAATTCACATAGCCATAAGGACTTAAAGCCACATGAATTTTTGTACTCCAGCCACGTTTTCCTCTTCCTATGGACTGTTGACCTTTTTTTTAATTGCTCCGCCTCCATGACGATGGACATTGATGTTTGTTGAATCTACCCACACAATCTCGAGTTGGACCTGCTTTTTTTGTTGCAATTGATAAAGGATAGACCAAAATAAACCATTTTCACTCCAACGCTTAAATTGCATATAGACGGTATGCCAATGGCCGAAGCAAACAGGGATGTCTCGCCAACTGATGCCCGTTCTTAAAACATATAAAATGGCACAAAAGAAAAGGTAATAACCATGTTTGGGCGGTCTTCCAGGCCTTTTGTGGTGGGAATGAATGAGAGGCATGACGTGATCTTTAAAAAACTTTTCCGATAACGGAAACAAGCGATCTTTCATTGATACACCTTTGTTTATTTTTTTATAAAGGTTATCACCTCTTATACTTTGTTAACAGTGCCATAAAAGATATCTATGGGGCAGCCACATTGGATTTAGCCGAACAAAACCTTGATCGGCTTCAAGAAAAATGGAATAGCAACTACCCTTTAGCTGTAAAGCCGTGGGTATTTCGCTGGGAAAACATAAAAACGTTTTTTGATTTTTCCATTCCCATTCGTCGTATGATTTATACCGCGCATGCGGTAGAATCTCTGCATAGGCAGTTTAGAAAAGCCACTAAAAATAAGGCTATTTTCTCTTCGGATGAAGCCTCATTTAAAATACTTTTCTTAGTAGCCAGGGATGTTTTTAAAAAATGGACCATGCCAATTAAAGAATGGAAAACAATTATCTCTCATCTAGCGCTTGCTTATGAGGATCGGCTAGGTTTAGCAAATGGCTAAAACGATTTACACAGAAAAATTGGCAGACTCGCGTAACCAAAAAATCTATTGCATAGCCTTTGCGAGATTATAAGCTCATTACTCTATTAAAAAATCAAAGTTTTTCTATATTCAAATGCGGTGAAAAGACTTTTACCTTTTTAAGGCAGCTATCCGAGTACTAGAAGCAGATTCGCTAATCCATGTATGGCCTCTTTCTGCTTGAGATTTTGCAGGAGTAATCATAATGCTCACATCCTGCCCCAATTCATTTAAAAAACGAATCAGGCGCTCTAATGAAAAGCTATGTAATCTTCCACGAATTAAAGCTGAGATTTTTGGTTGATCTATTTCTAAAATTTCAGCAGCTTTTTTTTGGGTCAGCTTTTTCTTTTTAATAAGTTTAGCTATTTGGCGAGCGAGCTCCGATTTTGCAAGCGCTTCTTCCGGGTTTTTAATATCTAAGTCGGCAAAAATGTTTCCTGAGCTTTCTTCATATTTGATCCTTCTTTTCATTATTATTCTCCCTTGTTAATTCTTTATATAGAGACTCAGCCTCTTTCAAACGGCGCTTAATTAGGTTCACGTCTTGCTTAGGAGTAGAAATGCCACTTTTTGACTTTTTTTGAAAGGCATGCAATACAAAAATAAACTCTTCCATTTCCACACTGTAAACAACTCGGTATGTTCCAGACCTATCATTTTCCCGAATTTCTATAATTTTAGCGCTTCCCAATCCACTAAGCGTCTTAGCGTGGTTATGCCTCTCACCCATTTGCGCAAGATATAAGCCGTGTCCCATCTCATTTCTTACTTCATCGGGAAATTCTTTGAGGTCTTCTCGGCTTGAACCAATCCAGAACAATCTTTTCATGTGCATGCAGTTCCTAGGTATTTCTATACCTTATTATGCCTAAATAAGCATATTATGGCAAGTGATTGCAACGAAGCTTAGGATGCCGTTATTTCGGGAGGCTTTTCCAAAATCCAATCCTCTCCCGATTTAGTTAAAACCCTCCAAAATATGGCTCCTCATCAGCTTGTTCAACTAAAAAACGCTCACTACAGCCGCGGCGGTAGCGTCACAGGGAATCTACGCAACGTCAATGCCTAGGTAGAAAGTATGATTTTAGGGAGCTTAATTAGTGAGCGTGGATTTCCACCTGGATGGAACCCTGCAGTAGACAACTCGGGCCAAAATGCGATCATCAAAGGCGCTGATCGCGCAGCCTTTGCTAAGCAAGTGAGCAATTACGCTAAAACTCAAACTCCACCCCTTACTCAGGACCAGATCGACCAGATCATGGAAGCTTTTGATAACCACGAGGTGTCTTCTCCTGAGATGGCAGCGCTGGTCAGCAAGCCGAAGCAGGCCGCGATTAGCTCCATTAGCGGCCAGTATGGATTACCTTCTAACTGGACAGCTCCCGTGGGAACCACTCAAAATGCTATGCTGGATGCCTTTTCAGCTAAAGTGGGAACAAATGCCATTAACACGGCCCAAGAAATGCTTTCCAGAGATATTATCAAAAGTTGTGGATCTTAAGATAAGAAGAACGTGATAAGCGCATTTGCGATAGAATCAAAGTCGTGCTGCTTCACGATAAGTGGTGGCCTTTTCCCCAGATTGCAGAAGCTTTATTGCTCTCCGATGAAGCCATCCGAAACCATATCGAAGAGTATAAAATTTCTAAAAAATTAAAACCGCAGAATGGCGGTTCTTTAGAAAAGCTTTCCCATAAACAATCTCGATAGCTTGAAGCCCATTTGCAAGAGCATACTTATCTTTATATCAAAGACATCGTTGCATATGTTCAGATCACTTTCACTGTTACCTACACCATTCACGGTATGAGAAATTGGCTTCAAAGACGCTTTGCATATAAAAAACCTGCAGTCGTACCCGGAAAAGCAAATGAGCAACAACAAAAAAATGGATAGCTGAGTACGAGAAGCTGCGTGCTAGGCTTTCGGCAGATGAAACAATTTGCTTTATGGATGGAGTGCATCCTACACATAATGTACAGTCGACATATGGGTGGATTAAAAAAGGGGTACGTAAAGAAATTCCTACTAATGGAGGAAGGTCTAGGCTTAACCTGTCAAGAGCTTTGGATATGATTGCCTATAAGCTTATCATTCAATCAGATAAGACTTTAAACGCTGATTTAACTATTAGTTTTTTTCGAAGAATCGAGGAGGCTTATCCCGACAAGAGCAGAGTGCACGCATTTTGTGATAATGCCAAATACCATAAAAATCAATTGGTGGAGGAGTAACTTAAAATATTAAAAATAAAACTTCACTTTTTACCTCCTTATAGTCCTAATCTCAATCCCATTGAAAGGCTATGGAAGTGGATGAAAGAGCGAGTGATCTACAATACATACTACCCGGGATTTGAAGAGTTTAAGTCGGCAATTTTTGGTTTTTTCAATCTTCTATCCACCCTTGAACCTGAATCTTTACTAGGCCAATCCTTCAGAAGTCGGATCAGGGATAAATTCAGGTCAATTGGAGCTCCTGCTGCCAATTTTTGAATTTACTTCGGTATAGCTTATGCTTAAGCTACCTTTACGTTAAATTGGCGTTAGTTACTTGCAATTTACATTAATTAATAAAAAAGATAGTTTTGACTATTGAATATAAAAACGCTATTGTTGGCGATTTTCCTTTATATAAGCAAGAAGTTGAATTTAGATTTGGATACTTTTTTTAAAGATTAGAACAATTTATTCAACTGCATTTTGTACAAACAAAATGAAGCTAGACTAAACACTCGATTGGTTTCTCTGTCTGCAAAAGAAAATTGGCAGCGAGGACTCACTTCTTTTATAGGTGAGTTTTGGCCTTTAAGAACTTTGGGGGGGGGGATATGATTAGATACTTTATTTTGCATGGTTTATTAATATTTAGCAGTATGCATCTTTTAGCTGATGCCAGTTCTTTTACACGAGGCCGCAACCTAGACGCCTTAAAACAGTTACCTTTCGATAACAGAGATGATTTTGAGGAAGCAACAAAGGGATTTATTGCCGCTCTTCCAAATGATGGCTTAATTAAAAATAATCAAGGTGAGATTGTCTGGAATTTGCCCGCTTATGGCTTTGTTTCCGAGAAGAGAGAAGAGATTCCTGATACGGCTAATCCAAGTTTATGGCGTCAACTAAAATTATTGCAAAAATCTGGTCTGTTCAGGGTCGTTGATGGAATCTATCAGGTACGCAGTGCCGACCTATCCAATATGACTGTTATTGAGGGGAAAACAGGGTTGATCATCATTGATCCATTGTTATCTAAAGAAACCGCAAAAGCAGCTATTGATCTATATTATGCAAATCGTCCTAAAAAAGAGATAAAAGCTGTGATTTATACACACAGCCATGCTGACCATTTTGGAGGCGTTAAGGGAGTTATTTCTCAGGCTGATGTAGATGCTAAAAAAGTAGAAGTTATTGCTCCATATGGTTTCACAGAAGCTGCTTTGAATGAAAATATTATGGCTGGCAATGCAATGACAAGACGGGCCATGTATATGTATGGCTCTCTACTAAAGCCAGGCCCTGAAGGGCAATTATCCGCAGGATTGGGTTTAACAACCTCTAGCGGAGAAACAACCTTAATACTCCCCACGTATTTAGTGACAAAAACTGGAGAAGAAATGACGATCGACGGAGTCAAGTTTGTGTTTTTAATGGCTCCAGGATCTGAAGCGCCTGCAGAGATGCTTTTTTTCTTACCAGAATTTAAGGCTCTTGCTGCTGCTGAAGATGCGACTCATACAATGCACAATCTATACACATTGCGAGGAGCAAAAGTACGTGATGCAAGGGCTTGGGCAAGTTATTTAAATCAAGCAATCGAAATGTTTGGCGCTCAAACTGAAGTTGTTTTTGCACAACATCATTGGCCAAAATGGGGAAATGAACGAGTTATAGACTTCATCGAAAAGCAACGTGATATGTATAAATACATTCACGATCAAAGCTTACGCTTGGCTAATCAAGGTTTTAATATGGTTGAAATTGGAGAAATGATTCAAATGCCTGATAGCTTAGCTAAAGAATGGTATAATCGGGGATATTATGGCAGCTTAAATCATAATGCAAAATCTGTTTACAATTTTTATTTAGGTTGGTTTAGCGGAAACCCCTCGACATTACATCCTCTCCCAATAGTAGAAGCAAGTAAAAAGGAAGTTGAGTATATGGGAGGAGCTGATGCTATCCTTGAAAAATCAAAAAAAGATTTCGACAAAGGAAATTATCGTTGGGTAGCGCAGGTTCTAAATTACCTTGTCTATGCAGAGCCACACAATAAACAGGCTAAAAATTTATTAGCTGATACTTTAGAACAATTAGGCTATCAAGCAGAAAACGGAACTTGGCGTAATTTTTATCTTTCAGGAGCTAAAGAATTAAGAGAAGGAGTTAATCTAATGGCAACAGCGAATACTCTAAGCCCTGATATGATTTCTTCTATGCCAATTGAGAATTTTTTTGATTATTTATCCATTAAATTAAATGGGTTAAAGGCTGCTGAAAATCCGATGAGCATCAATTTTGAGCTTCCAGATCAGGATAAGAAATATTTTATTCAAATCAAAAACGGAGTATTGCATTATTTCTCTAATAAAAATCAGGATGCCGCAGATTTATCTATTACAATCAATCGTAAAGATCTAGATTCTCTTATTATTGGGAAAACAACCATTGATGGCTTGACAAAGGCAGGCAAGTTATCCATCAAAGGAGAAAAAGGAAATTTTCAAAGGTTTCTATCCTTATTTGATAAATTTAATCCTTGGTTTAATCTTGTTGAGCCAATTAACTAGTCCGCTTAATTGAACAATAATAATCAATTAATCGGCCTTCCCGTTTTAAGCTCATCTTTTCTTTTAGGAAAAGGAGCTTCTCTTTCGTTTTCTAGGGCATCAATAGCTTTGGAGAAAGCTTCAGCTTCTCCTGCTAAGGATGCCACTTAATAGTCGCCACATCTGAATCGCTACAGCGGTTCCTTTGATTCTTTCAAATTTTTGTATCCATCAGGTCGCGGGGATTGTCGGCTAGTGGCAGGACGCTTTCTCAGATTTGCTTCCTGTCTTTCTGCGGGATTTTTGCAAGGTCTTTCAGGTAGCGCTTGTTGAACTGGACTTTGTCCTTATTCGGCATCGTCCCATCCAGCTAGTCGCGTGGCGTCGCTGAAGTCAATCAGGTCACTGTCTTTCATTTCACCTAGGCGTATATCGGCCTTTTTGGCTAGTTGGTGGTCTTCGTATTCTTCGATCTCCCGAATAAGCAGATCAGAAGCGAAATCTTTCAAGGATTGTCCTTTCTTGGCGCAAAGCATCTTGAGATAAGGATAATGCTCCCTAGGGAACTCGAAATTTAGTCGAACAGTATTTTTCATGGGATTTCTCCTTTTCCTTCATTATAGCAAAAGTGATTAAATGAGTAATCTTGGGCTATTGAAAGAAGAATCCTGGGGCAAGCCCCACCAAAAAAGAGATAGTTTGCCAGGATGCTGAGGTACCAGATTACCAGAGAAGAAGTCTCAGAAACGTCTATTGAAAGATCAAAAAAAAGCAAAAACGTTTCTACTCAGGCAAAAAGAAAAAACACAGAAAGCGCCGATTAAAATCGGCTTAGAGTTGCGGATGTAAGAGCCGCACGTTGAAGATTACAGCAAAATCACAACGGCCACGAGTCATGCGCGGATAAGCGAGAGGTTATACGCGAAGCGTTAGACAGTGGTATACACAGGTTAGGTATTGAGCCCCGAAAATTTCTTAGATCAGAATGCCGACGTGTTTGTGTTCATCGGAAGGCAACACTGTTGACATCGATAATGCGAGATGTAAACAGATTCTGCGTGGTCGAAGACCCTATACATGTGTAGAAACTTTAAGCCCGGGAATCGGGAGATCCTGCAACTGGCCATGAAAACTCATGGTCCGCGTTGAAAATCCAAATGGAGCAAAGCAATGATGAACAGTTGCAGGAAGTCGGACAAATCCGTAGTACCTGAGAAGCCCTCGAACAAACCTGACAAAGTGGGAAAGGAGAGGATGGAGGGAAGGGATTTGCCCAAGGAGAATAGGCGGCCGCAAAACATGCTCCGGACACAGTGCCGGGAAGGTGTGCTCAATGAGCTGTTGCTTATACATCGAAAAGCGAAAGCGGAGAGAAGATTAAAATTCACGACCCTGATGCACCATATATACAACATCAATATGCTGAGGATGTCATATCTTGAGATAAAGAGAGATGCAGCCCCGGGTGTCGACAAGGAAACATGGGAAAGCTACGGAAGAGACCTGGAGGGAAACCTCACAATTCTCTCCAAGCAACTTAAAACTGGAGCATATAAAGCGAAAGCTGTAAGAAGAGTGTACATACCTAAAGCCGATGGAAAACAAAGGCCACTAGGGGTAACTGCGTTGGAAGACAAAATCGTCCAAAGAGCAACAGTAGCAGTACTGAACACAATCTACGAAGCAGATTTTCAGGGATTCTCGTACGGATTTCGACCGAAGCGCAGTCAGCATCAAGCGTTGGATGCCCTATACGTTGGAATATACACGAGGAAAGTGAATTATGTGTTCGATGCAGACATTCGAGATTTCTTTAACAAAATAAATCGAGAATGGCTAATAAAATTTATTGAACACCGTATTGCGGACAAAAGAGTAGTGCGACTCATCCAGAAATGGCTGAACGCGGGAATATTGGAAGAGGGAAAGATCATATACAATGAACAGGGGACTCCGCAGGGTTCGAGTGCTTCACCGCTACTTGCAAACGTGTTCTTGCACTATGTATATGACATGTGGATCCAACAATGGAGGAAACAAAAAGCGTGTGGCAATGTAGTTGTTATACGTTTTGCCGATGATACCGTAGTGGGATTCCAATACGAATCGGATGCCAGACAATTTCATGAAGAATTAAAGGAGAGATTCCTAAAATTTGGATTGGAGCTACATCCTGAGAAAACGCGACTCATTGAATTCGGGCGATTTGCATCAGAAAACAGAAAGACGCGAGGAGAGGGAAAACCAGATACATTCACATTTCTTGGATTTACACATATTTGTGGAAGAACCAGAAAGGATGGAAAATTCACAATCTGGAGGCATACAATAAAGAAGAAAATGCAGAAGAAGTTAAAAGAGGTCAAAGATGAACTCAAGAAACGCATGCATGACCCTATCCAAGAAGTTGGTCAATGGCTTAAAGCAGTGATAACAGGGCACTATAGATACTATGGAGTACCTGGAAACTATAAAGCAATGCAAGATTTCAGACATTTAATAGGACAGAAATGGAAACACTCTCTCAAAAGGAGAAGCCAGAAAGCAAATATTACATGGGAGAAATTAGGAAAACTGATTGACCAATGGCTACCACAGCCGAAAATATGGCATAAATATCCGAGTGAGCGAATCGGTGTTATTATCTAAGGGAAGAGCCGTATGCGGTAATTCCGCACGTACGGATCTGTACGGGGGGTGTTGAGTAATCGACATTCCTACCGTAACCTTTAAAGGTTGCAGTGGATAAGAAGCGACAGCAAATCATTTGCACCGCATTTTCTGAGGGCCGACGGTATGATTTTCGATTGTTCAAAGAGTCAAAAATTCGCATTCATCCCTCGGTAAGCGTATTGATTGATAGCGGATATCAAGGCCTGTAGAGGTTACATACTAAGACGCAAATGTCAAAAAAAGGAGAAAAACGCATCTGCTCACAAAGGAGGACAAGCAAAATAACCGCTAACTTTCCAATGAACGTGCGCTTAATGGAAATGTTATCGGCAGCCTGAAGCGGTTCAAGATCATCTCCATTCGGTATAGGAATAGGCGGAAGAGGCCCTTTCTTCGTTTTAATTTATTTGCAAGGATTTATAATTTAGAACTCGCCCAGTGAATTTCGAAAGAGGTCCATGGTAGTGGCAGGAAGGCTTCATCTAAGCGCCAAAGAGTCTCCTGAAATGAAATCCCTGCATGAGGTGGAAAAGGGCCTTAAAGCTTTTGAACGTTTGAAAGACCCGTTGACAATATCTCTTAATTTTGAGGATAGGGGATTATCTTTTCTCTTTTTTGTCTTTAAATCACAGAATTACAAAAACTTAACTTTCACTTCATAGAGAGTGAGAAAGGCTGTTTTATTATACAGTTCAGACTTGATAAGATATTGGCCCCTTTAACGTAGTGGTCCTTTGGTAGGCGAGAAATGCCAACAGGTTCTTCCATTTTTATTGTATAAAGCTTTTCTTCTATTGCTTTCTCGGCAATTAAAATTGAGATGGTATTTTTTAAATCGAGCTATTCTTACGTCAATTTTGAAGAGGAGAAAAAACGCAGGCAAGATACCTGTAACCAAGATAAAGAGCAAAAAAGGAAAGCAAAAGCATGGCTGCCTGCTGATTTACCCCATAAAACTGACAAAATTTGTTGAGATTAACCCTGTAAAATTGACAAAAAACGCCTAAAATTAGGGGATAAACTAGAAAAAGGTATTACTAATGAAACGCGATATAGAAAGGCATTTTATTGCATGGAAAACGTCCCCGATCAGAGCACCGCTTCTTTTGTGGGGAGCAAGACAGGTTGGCAAGAGCTGGATTGTCGAGAAATTTAGTAGGGAACAGTTTGAAAATTTGGTTGTGGTTAATTTTGAGCAGAGACCCGAAGCAATTGCTTGCTTCGGCACGCTTTTGCCTGAAAAAATAGTGGCTGACCTTGAACTTTTTACCAATTCTATCATTCGTACGGGTAAAACCCTTCTATTTTTAGTTGAAATCCAATAGTGCCCACAGGCAATTTTGGCGCTCCGTTACTTTAAAGAGCAAATGCCCGATCTTCACGTAATAAGAGCAGGTTCTTTATTAGAGTTCGTGCTTAACGATGAAAATTTTTCTATGCCAATTGGACGTATCCAATTTCTCTATTTGAGGCCTCTATCCTTTTATGAATTCTTAAGTGCGCTAGGTAGGGAAAACCTTCGCGATTATCTATCCACAGTATCCCTGCAGGACCTCCCTTCACAAGTGATTCATGAAGAGTTATTAAAGCTAGTGAGAGAATACGTATCCCTTGGTGGAATGCCTGCTGTCATTGCTGCTTATCTTCAAACCAAAAGTCTTTATCAAGCTCAAGGTGTTCAATCCGGCCTCTTATCTACTTATCGGCGGGATTTTGGAAAATATGCAACAAAAGCCAAGCACAAATATTTAAGCTTGCTCTTCGAAAAATCACCCAGCTTAGTTGGAACGTGGTTTAAATATGCTAAAATTGATCCGACCATACCTCCTCGAGAGATTAAAGCTGCCTTACAACAGCTTTGTTACGCAGGGCTTCTTTACCAAGTCCATCACACATCGGCTTCTGGATTGCCGCTCATCGCAACTCTGAATGAAAAGAAGTTCAAAATCCTATTTCTGGACGTAGGGCTTGTTAAGAAGGCTTGCTTTTTAGATACAGCTCTTCTTTTTAAAGAAGATATCATGCTGATTAATCAAGGGGTATTGACGGAGCAGCTTGTAGGGCAAGAGTTGCTTGCTTACTCAAACTGCAAAGAGGAAGGGCGTTTATTCTTTTGGGTGAGGGAACAAAAAAGCAGTAGTGCAGAAGTCGATTTTGTGATTTCTATAGGCAATAAAGTTATTCCAATAGAAGTTAAGGCCGGTAGTACAGGCGGGTTAAAATCGTTGAAAATTTTCATTGAAGAAAAAAATTCCACAATTGGTGTACGCATTTCCGCTAATCCGTTATCTCTTGAGAACAAAGTGCTTTCCATTCCTTTTTATCTCATTGGAGAGCTTTCAAGACTCCTCTCAGAGTTACAATAGATCTCTTGCGACGTTTCTTGGATTTATCTTTCTTGCCTTTACTCTATCTTTTTTATTTATTGATTTTTATTTTTTTAAGTAACAAATTATTGCTTGTAGGTGTTTTTTTATTTTTATTCTAGCCCTAATTCGCATACTAAATAGATATTAGCGATTATTGCTAAATACCAAATACAATGAGCGAGAGTATGAGTATTAAGATAAAGATGACAGCACTTACTGATACCAGTGGCCAGGTTAGCAATATAATCCCCTCAGGAGAAATGCAAGCTATAATTGGCTACATTGAGAGCCGCAATGTTACAACTGCTTTGAAGTTTATCGCTTGTATGGAATGCTTGTCCTAAATTCTTCATACTAAAGGAACCTTTCAAGTAAGATGGGAAAGCATTTTAAGGGAAAAAATTTTTGAGTTAGCCGAAGCAGAGCCTGCCGAAGTACGCCAAGCTATTAAAGCTAGCTCAATCAAATAGGAAGAGAAATTATCTCCTACTATCAAAAAAAATAAAGTACTTGACAAATGGCATATCCCTACTGCCTCATCCAGTAGGTCACCACCTTTTTGAAACTTATGGAAATAATAGAAATTTAGATGGCACGTATCTTTTAGGGGGGGCTACAGCCTCTTTTACGAGAAGTCTATCCTCTATTTTTGGCCTTACTTCTACTACAGAGGTGCAAGGCGCAGGTGCTGCGAATATGTTTGTAGAGGAAGCCTCATGCTTTTGCCAGCAGCCAACTCTGTTGTTCAAGCGTTTGGGGAGGAGCCTTAAGTTTTTAAAGGGATCGCTTATAAAAAGAGGAAAGTTTACAGCTTGGACGAGCGAGCTAGAATGAAAGATAGCTTTATCGTCCTACCAAAAAAATTAACAATTTTTAAGGTTTTAAAGAGAGCTACAGAAGAAAAGGGGAGGAAATGATGAATTATATCTTAGGATGTTTCAAGCCTTATCAAGAATATAGGGGTTTAGAGAAAAAGGGGAATGATAGGGGAGTAGAAGAGTTGCAGCAATGGATTGAAGCCCATCCGGTAAATGATTCCATTCAAAGGCTATCTACCGCTAAAACTGTTAATAAGTACGTGAAAGAACTTTTGGATAGCTTAAAGAGTGTTCCCGTGACGTCTTCAAATATCGAGACATTAAAAAAGCATTTGGTTTTGATTGCCCAGCAAAATGACGGGGTTCGGCGCAGGTTAGTTAAAGGCATTTCTTGCCTTAAGGCGGAGGAATCTCTCCGCTCTGAGTTGAGAATTAAGCTGATTCTCACTTGTGCGCATTAGCCTAGTTAAAAAATAAGCAACTATGTTTAATCCTCCCTTGGATTGCACAACTCCCGCTCCGCTCTTTCCGGCTCAATTTTTACTCTGCGACTAGGCTTCCACCCCTTTTTTGACAGCTGCTCTTTCCATTTTTCAAGCCTCTTACTGGCAAACAAACGCGCTTCCAATATAACAGCGGGTGATTTATCAACAATCCCTCTACCCATGAGGGAGCCATTTTTCTAGCCGTAAATGTCAAATTTATACGGGTGGCTATCTTAGGATATAAAGCCCGATTTTTGCGGCCATCTTTCTCTACTTTTTAAAAAACATAAGGTTTTCCTCCAGCGATTTTTGACATTTCAACCGCCCTTTTGCTGAGCCTAAGGAGGAGTGACAAACGAAAGAAATGAAGAATTATCTGCAAGTGGCATTTTACTCATCTCACGGATAGAGTGGGAGAGGTTTGTGCAAAAGGAGCAGGGCTATTTGCACGAACTCTTCTCATTCCTAAGGAGAAATGAGCGAAAGTTTCTCAATACTTCAAACAATAGGCTTTAAAAAATTAATTAATATATGCTAATGGTTTGAAGAATTCATATAAACGAGATTTCAGGAGATCCTCCTACAACGTTCTAGCAAAGCCCATAATTTTGTCGATAGCAACTATGATGCGTTCCTTCATAACTGCGAAAAAGGAAATTCAAAGACAAAGGGAGAACATAACGTTTGCCTGATTGCCGCAGCTGCTTTTACTCATACTTATCGGGATAATAAATCGGCAACCATGATGAGCCATTAACTCAATATGCCCTATTACTCCGGCGCGCTCCCTGCCTCCATCTTGAGACATTCAGGAATCCCTGATGTGGGGAACGCTCTTCAGGCTCGATAGGTTCCTTTTTCGTTAATCCAAGGAGAATAAAAACACCTAGGGTAAAACAAGGATAGCATTTTTATTCAGCGGGAAAAGATGGATTCAATCAATAAATATGTATTTTGAAAGTATAAGGAGAACCCCTGATGAAAGGTGAACAAAGCCAAATGAAAAAAGCCACCGCGCAAGTGGGAGCTGAATTAAAGGAAGAAAAAATCAAAGAAGTTAAAGTCGCCCCAGAAAATGGGGTGAAGAGGGGGCTTGCTCCCAAAGACTTGATGGGGATGAACGATGCCTCGGTCGAAGGAATTTATGGGCAAGCTTATCACCTATACAATACGGGCAAGTACAAGGATGCCTCTCATCTATTTCGCTTACTCATCATGTTGAATGGAACAGAATCCAAATATTCCATGGGATTAGCGGCCAGCTATCACATGCTAAAAGCCTATGAAAGTGCTGTGCAAGTGTATGCCATTTGTGCCTTATTAGATCCTGAAAATCCGATTCCCCATTACCATTCTTCGGATTGTTATATCCAAATGGGAGATAAAGTCTCAGCCATGATCGCTTTAAAAATGGCTCTAGAGCGCGCAGGCAATAAGCCACAATATGCGCCCTTAAAAGATCGCACAACTTTGACAATTAAAAGTTTGCAAAAAGAAATTGATAAGATTTACAAACAAATTGCAGAGACAAACCAACCGATTTCATAAGCCCGATCATTTTTTTAAGGCCTCATACTGCAACACTTTAGGAGAATCGCATGGATGATATTAATATTTCGTCACAGGGACAACAAACCAATTGGAACGTAGCTACAAATGAAGCGGAAGACGCAAAAGCTACAGCAGATGTCGCGAAAGGCGCTGCTACTCAAGATTCACTCAATCAAGCAGAAGGGACACAAGGCGCGCCTAAAAATTATCAGCAGCTCCCTAATGCCCCTGCGTTAGAAACTCCCTCTGAAAATGGGGTTCCCTTTAAGCCAATGAACATGAACGAAGCTTCCCAAATGTTCAACACCTCTCAGACTCCCGAGCAATTGTTGAATAGTTTGGTAGAAGGAGGTCTCGCAGAAGCATTCCTCAACGGGGATTTTTCCGATTCGGATGTAGCAAAAGCCTTTACCCAGTATGCTAATCCAGCAAGATCTAAGTCATCCGTCAATCCGCAAGTTAAGACTAAGCTCGATGAAGTTGTGAACCAGGCTAAGCAACAAGTTGAGCAATTAACTAAACAAACTCCTAATCAATCTACAGCCCAATCTCAGGCAGCCCAACAACTTCAAGATACAGCTAACCAAACCTACGAGAATGCTTTCAAAGCTGCAGTGAAGCAAGCCGTGGCTCAAATGGGGTTGCCTGAAGAGGAGGCTCAACAACTTACTGCAAAAACATTGTTCGCGCATGCACATCCCGAAGCTGCCACGCAACCTGCCGATGAATTAGCGAGCCAGCTTGAAAAGCAAGTGAGTGAACAAGTTAAGCAAGAGTTGGGCTTATCTGACGATTGGCAATTTTCTGCCGACAGCTCTTCCTTCGATGCGCAGCTGGCAAGTGATTATAATGCGGCTTATGATGCCGTTATTTCAGGAGACTTTTCCAAAATCCAATCCTCTCCCGATTTAGTCAAGACCCTCCAAAATATGACTCCTCAGCAGCTTGCTCTGCTTAAGAACGCTCACTATAACCCTGGTGGTAGCGTCGCAGGTAATCTACGCGATGTCAATGCACAGTTAGAAAGCATGATTTTAGGGAACTTAATTAACGAGTATGGATTTCCAGCCGGGTGGAAGCCTGCAGTAGACAACTCGAGTCAAAATGCGATCATCAAAGGCGCTTACCGCGCAGCCTTTGCCCAGCAAGTGAGCAATTACTCTAAAAATCAAAATCCGCCTCTTACCCAAGACCAGATCGACCAGATTATGGAAGATTTTGATAACCCCGAGGTGGCTTCTCCTGAGATGAAAGCTTTAATCAGCAAGCTAAAACAGGCTGCAATTAGCTCAATTAGCGACCAGTATGGATTATCTTCTGACTGGGCAGCTCCTGTGGGGGCCACTCAAAATGCCATGCTGGATGCCTTTTCAGCCAAAGTGGGAATAAATGCCATCAACACGGCCCATGAAATGGTCTCCAATGTGAAAACCCTAGCTCTAGATTTGCCGAATGTTCCCATGAGAGCTGAGGTTTTGGATTTCATGAAAGCTATCAGCGATGCTCTAACACAGCTCCAGCAGCAGATTTACCTGATCCAAAACCTGGATGCCATTAAATCCAAAGATTTAGGAAAAGCTGAGCTGGATATCCAGCTGAACAAGCTCGAAAAGCAAAAAGAGGAAATGAAGAAACAAAGAGAATCGGCTAAACCTGGGCTTGGGTTTTTGAATGTGCTTATGAAAATCTTTGCCCCTATCATGGCAATCGTATCGGTAATCATTGCGGTTTTTACGATGGGAGCTGGTGGTATGCTTGGTTTAGCTATAGCAGCCGCTGCTCTCGCTTACACAGTGGCAGACCAAGTCCTCACTTCCAGTGGAAAACCAGGAGTGATGTCTTATGTAATGAAAGCTTTGACAGAGTTGATTAAGGCCATTATCCCTGGGCCCAGTGCTTTACGAACGGCATTGGATATGATTATTAAAGCTGTGGTGATTATTGCCTTAGCGGCTTTAATGATGACCGCTAACCCGATGGTGGGAATGACGATAGGAATACAAGCCATTGGGCAAGCCACCATGGAAAGCAACATCATCCAAAATCTAGTAAAATTCATGGGTGGAGATGAGATGGCGCAGCAAATTGCGGCGATGGTATTAGTCACCGTGGCAACCGTGGTGGCCTCGATAGCCTTTATGATCTTTACTTTCTTTATCCAGGCCGAATTGATCCCCCAGCAAATCGCCGAAACAGTCGCGAATGTGGCAAGAACTCTTATTCAACAGCTGACCAAAATGGCCCAACTAGCAGAAAGAGTGGCGAATATGATCCTTAAGTTTGCAAACTCGAAACTAATGGATATTGCCCAGATCGCTGTTCAGCTTTTGTCAAATGGCTTAGATGCTGCTTATAGTGGGGTTCAAATTCGCTCCCAGCTAAAACAAGCCGCCCTTGCCTTAGAGAAAGCTGACCTTGAGGCAGACATACAGGTGATGAATGCCATGATTAAGTTGCTCCGTAAAATCATTGATAGCCTGACTTCCGGGATGCCTATCCAATCAGAAGCCATCTCTGAAATTGCCACATTTAAAACACACCTTTGGAGCAGCCAAAGCCAAATTACAACCAATATAGCCAATTCAGGAGCTGCTTAAAAGCGGCTCTTCCAATTAGGAGCGGGAGGGTGAAGAAGAGGTGTAACCAAAAAAAAGGTTTTAACAGTCAGGAAAGCCAGCTTTTCCCTTAAGTCTTCGTACATGTCTTCTTCATCTGCTTTTATTTTTATTTTCAATTCCAGGCTTATCTTTTTTTGCAAATCTGATATATAAGTATCACGCTCAGAGAGACATTTTCACAGTTTATAGATGAGCGTTTTAGAAGGCTTATTGTTAAATGGATTAAAAAGGCCTGTGAGAAAAAAAGCTTTGTTAACATGAGTTTTTCTAAGCTGATTTGGGCCTAAAAATGGGACAAGTTCATTGTAATAAAAAGCTTCTGCAAGCAATTTTTTACTGGCAGAAGCCCATAAAGACATGCTTATTTTGTAAAATTAACTTTCTAAAAGAGGTTCTTCTGAAGGATTAACATTGGATAAAAACTGAGCAAATATGCCTTTTGCTGGATCGATGCGTGATTTGCCCGAATCCTCAGTTGATGGGTTAAGCTTTAATTGTTGAACAATTTTTCCAATCAGCTGACAAAACTCATGATACGTGGCAAGATTTGAGTCCACCTTCTTAAGCTCTTTTTCTAGTTCTTTTCGAACATTTTTTAACTGCTCTAAAGTCTTCCTATCTTCCTCAATTCTTTGCTTATCTTTTTCTATTAATTCTCCAATACCCTTTTCATAATCCTTTAAGCGATTTTCGAGATCTGTCAGGTGATTCTCATGCTCCTTTTGTTGAGCTTCAAGTCCTGCTAATTGCACATTGATACTTTGAATTGTTTGAAGTGTGGCAGGAAGGTCTTTTGTCTTCGCAAAAAGTTTAGCTTTAGCCTTGCGGTCTTGCTTATACCAATACCATCGCGGGGTATAAATGGCCTCGTATTTTCCTTTATCTAATTCCTTTCCATTGATCACCTTGAATTCTCCGCCTTCCCACCCATCTTTTTCTCCCCATCCAATTTCCGGACGTAACTTTACTTCGACGATTGGAGTTTGCCCTTCTTGTTTAAAAGAGTAGGTTTTGGGAAAATACCGCCTCCAAAAAGATTGCGTGTGAACTTTTTGTCCAATGCGTTTCCAAAATACCACTGTCTCGTTGGTGCTTAAATCTTTTTTTTCCTTTTCCAGCTCCTCAATTTGCTTTTTCAGCTCAGCCTGCTTTTTTTTAGCTTCTTCAATCTGTTTTTGGATATCTTTATACTCGCTTTGTGTTTGGCTAATTAGATCCCTTTCATTACCCGATTTTGAATTAATTCTTTGCTCTGCTAGCTCTATATGCTTTTCAATATCCGCAATAAAGCTAATATTTATATCAAGTCGGATCCAGTATCCCTTTTTCTTTAAATACAAAGAATTAAAGTAAGCGGCTATTCCTGATAAACCGGCTTTCAATTTTTGGAAATTAATATCCTTAGAAGGTGAAGGATTAAAAGCAAGGGGGTGAGATAATGGATGCTTTTTAAGGTATTCTTCCATTTTTTCCCGAGAATCATCTTGGAAAATGTCGACCACCCTAACATTTTTTAATTCTTGCACCTTCTTTAAAAGGGTGATTTCTTCTTGAATTTCTACAACCCTAGGAGAAAGCAGACTGAGGAATTCTTTCTGAGTTTCTCTGAATTGTTTAAGTATTCCTTCAGAGGCTTTTGCTTCTTCTAATCTCATTTCGATTTCTTCAAGCTGCTTTATTATCTCTCTAAATTCTTTTGTCCCGGGTGACTTTTCTTGAACTTCCTTACCACAGTTGCCCTTTTCATGCAGGTTAGCTACTTCTTTAAGTTCTTCTGCTTCTGCTTCTGCTGATTTTACTTGAACCTCTTCGCTCGAATCAATCATTTCGAATTGTTTAATTATTTCAGATTCTTCTTCCATTAACGAATTTTGTTTAACTTCTTCTTTACTTGATCCAATAATTTTAGCTTCGCCTTCCTGAGGTCCTCGCAATTTCTTTTGAATTATTTTAATTTTATTAAATATTTTTTCGACCTGAATTGGGTCTTTTCCTCCTCTTTTTAAAATTATATCTCTGTCTTCTTCGAGCCCTATGATAGCTCGCGCGATTTCCTCCTCTATTTCTTCTTGGCTTGAACGATGATTGATTCTTCGGTTTTTCAAAAAATCATTAACTACGAAGAGAATGGAAGGGAGGGTATTTTCATCCACAGGCTCTTCCACCATTCTTTTTATTTTTTTTATTAGGTTGAGAAAACCGTGAGCTCTTGTGTCTTCGAATGCCGTTGAGTTAATCACTGCAATTAGCCGTTTTGGCTCATAAATGCTGGCAGCCATACCGATTGCCACGCTATTGCAAAGTTTTTCTGCAGACCCTGCAGTATCAAAAAAGCCTGCTGTATCCACATATTTTCCGTAAGCAATGGCTCCTTTTGTTTCGGAATTAAAATTGCCTAGTTTTGGATAATTACCAGCATTTTCTTTGTCTTCATAATCGGCTGCATACATGGTTACCTGTCTTTTAGTGTTAGCTGTCTCGCTTGTAACCTTTCCAAAAGTTATTTTGGCTCCTTGTAAATATCCAATAAAGGTACTTTTACCGGCCCCCGTATTCCCTATCACCATAGCATACTCTTGGCCTTGTTCTTTTTTTAATTCTCTCTCCAACATTTTTGAAAAGACAGATTCTATGGATATTAATAAGTCTTCGAGAGCAATTTTACCTAATTCTTCTGGCAACAGGCGAGCATGCTGCATTATTTGGGATGCAAGCTTGTTAAAATTTTTGGTAGGGTTCTCTTCTAGGCCTTCTTCTTTTGATAAGGCGATAGTTCCAGAAGAGGTGGCTGCTTCTAAATCGGCTGGATGCTTTTCAGTCTTTTTGTTTGAAAAAGGACTAAGTTTGGTAAATTGGTTATATCCATGACTGAAAAAAATAATTGTACGATCTGCAATAGCCGCAACTGTCGTTTGTTGATTAGCTAATTTAGCGTCCTCAACTTTTTTTTCGGATACTTTAGGGTGGCTTCCAGCTGTTGTTAAAGTTATACCTGGCAACATAAATACCTCCATATTGAAAAAGTTAATTTAATGATCTAATAAAATAAATTTTCGTAAAAAGAAAGAAAAATTTGATAGAAAATTAAATTTTTGTTTTATCCCTTTGTTTGTCAAATAGATAAATAGATTAAATTCTTAGCAATACGTGTTGAGTAGTTAAAAATATTTGCTTTCGAATAAATGTTTATCTTAAACAGTTCAAGAAGGAATTTATTTGAGCAGATAGCAGTATAAATGGCTTTTGAAAGCCTTTAAAAAGAATGAAACAAGCATCTTATACACAATCCTCTTACGCTAGCATAGAGAGGTAAATTAATAAAACCTACTGAGTAAAAGTAAAAAATCGGGCTCAAAATTTAATAAAAGTACAGACGAGAAATAGCTTAATATCTATTCAGGTTACTTGGTTATTTAAAGGCAGTATGCCATTAGTAAATGGCCTGTAGATTTATTAGAAGGCTAGTTTAGTTGCTCTAAAATCAGGAGATTTTTAAATAGCAAAGAGCTTTCTTTTAAAAAAGATAGGAATTTGTCAAGTTAGAAATCAGTAGGGGCGAGTAGGGTGTTGGAGGCATTCTTATCCTGGCAGGTACCTTAGAAAAAAACGACCTACCTCAAATAAAATGAGCGCAGATGAATTAACACGTGTAAACTTTCTTAGTAAAATAAGAATGGGTTAAATCGCTGAACATTAAAACCAAATTTTTGTTGAAATTTATTCGCTTGGCCTTTAGTTTTAACAAAAAATTTTGTTAATGCAATAAATTCTAACAACTTTATCCCTCGGAGTTAACATGGAAAAAATCTCTTTTTTTACAGCAATTAAAACTCCCAACACCCCTAAATCAGCCGGGCTATATTTACTTGAAAAGGTCGATAGCTATTTCTACCTAGGGGGGAAAAAAGCTACTGTGATTTCTGCCAGGGGAAAAAACTTAGAACTAAGCTTAGTGAATGAAAAAGTTTCTTCTTTTGCCATTGCCTTAAAAGTTGCCTCTTATTGTACCCTCCTTTTGCCTGCTTTAATGCTAGCTGCTAAAGTTTTGCTGCGCTATAAATACCGTTTTTGTCTTCACGTAAAATTGCCAGAAACCCCGTCTGCCACAAAATTAAAGCCCATAACTTTAGAAGAAAGAAAAATTGCTGCAGTAGCCAAGATTCAAAATGCCTACAGAAAGTATAAACTCGCAAAAGAAAGGCATTCTTTATTTTTACATTTTTTAGATGGCCGTAAGCAGGCTTTTTCTATCTTTAATGAAGAGAGTTTGAGGAATTTTTTAAAGATAATTGCTGAACATTTTCATCTCCATCCTCATTCACTAAAGATAACCTTAAACAATTTATCAACTAGTCAGGATGAACTAAAAAAAATCTTCCAGCTTTTAGAAAATGCAGCCAACTTCGAACCTTTATTATTTAAACTCTCTAAATGGGTAAAGGGGCAGATAATCGTTAAGCCCAAGCCAGTAAGCGCGGAAGCTTTACCTGATGGAAAGGCTCGCTTTCTCTATGGCAATGGCATCGTAGAAGAATTCATTCTGGACTGTACTGCTTATCAAGGCTGCCGTTATTTTCCAGACGGTAAAAGAGAGGTAGGGAAATTTGACGAGGAAACAGGCGAGCTAAGAGCTGGCTATCGCATGCAGAACCATGAAGTCCTCGAGTTAATTAAAATAAACCATACGCTAAATGTAACATTTCCAGATAATAGCGTCCTCAAAATAAATATTAGCAAGCTAGATGATCTTAACGCCTGTCTGGATAAAATAGTTGAAAATTTCCAATTTAATCACCAGGCCGTAAAAGCGGAGTTTTCTTCTGCTGAAGATAACGGTAAATTCGAAGAGATTTTCCAATATGTTGCCCATGCCCACCAGCTTACCTGCCTTATTTTCCACAGTTCATCTTTCCGCCTTTCTACTTACTTCCGTGGCAGCATTCTACTCAAGCCTCTGAAAATTGAGGAGCTAGCTAATGGCAAAATTCGAAAAATTTATCCAAATGGCACCATAGAAACATTTATTCGCGTAGGAGAGCAATATAAGGGGACAAGAATTTATGCGGATGGGAAAAGGGAAAAAGGATTTTTTGATCTTCAATCAGGCCAACATGTGTTTGGATTTAAAGTGGAAAGGGATGGACATATTGAACTTGTCAACATGGTATATAAACTAAGTGTAGTATTTTCAAAGTGCCCCTTAAAAGATTTTCATATTTCGAACTCAAGCCATATTGGCACTTTTTTGGGTACCATAGCCGAGCAGATCACCTCTACCCCTCCTTCAATTATTGTTGAATTTGATACAATCGCTGCCTATTCCTCTTATTCCAGGAGATTTGTTAACATTTACAATGAATCCCAATTAGAGATATGTATAGAAAGTTTTAAGAGGTTGACTTCGGATCGTTTTGACATTTGTCGGTATGGCGATTCTCGTTTAGCCGTTCAACCCAAGCCTCTTAAAACTGAAAACCTAGCAGAAAGTAAAATCCGACGTGTTTATGCGAATGGAGTCATAGAAGAGTTTTCTTTAGCAGAAAAAGAAGATTGCGGCTTGCGCAGCTTTCCAGAAGGAAAAACAGAAGAGGGAACTTTTCATAAAAAAACAGGCATGCTCCTTGCAGGATGTCGAATGGATAAGGGAGGGATAAAAGAGGAAGGAACTTTCGATGAAAGGACAGGCCAACTTACCGCAGGGGCTAAAAGCCAAAATGGGGAATTTTATTACATTAACCCCTCTTCTTTACTTTACTATTTTCAATCAAAAGGGCCTAATTTTAAAATTTGCATTATTGAAAACCAATTAGCAGTTTTAGAATCTACTCCCACTGAGAAAGATACTTACACAAAAAGTAAGCTCCCTATCGAGTCAGTTCTCCTAAAGCTTAGCGAAAGGCCTAAAAGCAGTGCAAGCCCCCTATATCTTCAAAACAAAGGCTTATTGCCTGTCTTGGCTCACCCCTCTTTCCAAGAAAAGTTAAAGCCCTTTATAGCTTATGTAGTAGCATCCAATGAAGAGGGGGTACCGCGGTTATTTAATTTCTCCGATTTAGCAGCTAAGGACATCCTAAAGATTGCGGCAAAAATTAAGGAGATTGATTTTGATCCGCAAAAATTAATCCATCCTTCTTCAGGAAAAAATTTTATCTTGCAAGCTGCATATTGGGGAAACCTTCCCCTGTTAGAAACTCTTATTCAATTATTTCCACAATCTTTTCTAGCATGTGGCCAGGACGCTATTGCAGAAATGCTAAAAAAACGTCGTAGAGATGCCATGTTTGCAGTAGCTGAGAAGTATGAAAAGCTAGGCGGTACGCTTGATATGTTCCATCAGTTGTGGCTAGCGGTCGCTTCCCAAAAGAAACCCACTCCAGAGTTTAGGGAGGATTTTCGCTCACTGACGCCTAGTCAGCAGCGCTTTTTATACGATGTCGCCTTTAAGTATGAGAACCCCTTTATTCACGAACCTCCTGATACACCTATGGCTCCCGAACAATTCTCGGTGAACTTGATGTGGATTAACAAAAGCAAAATGTCAGATGAGCAAGAGTTCTTACTAGGGAAAGGAAGCTCCCCTGAAGAAAGGTTGTTAGATTTTCAAAACAGCTTTGTAAAGCCTATTGCTAAATGGGCTACCAAAAATCCTAATAGCACCATCCACATTTGGATAGATAGCGAGATGGCCACCCCGAAAGCGATAGAAAATTCTCGCCAAATGCTTTTAAATAAATTAAAAGATGTCGCGCATGGGCAAATTTGCTTCAGAGATGTACGCTCTTTAGAGCTAGTGCAAACTTACCCTGAAGTTTTTAGCGAAAAGTTTCCCGTGTATTTTCGGGTCGATTTGCTAAGAGCTATAGCCGCTGACCATGTCTTGAGAGCTAAAGAAACCAAATTTTTCGTTTACGGAGACCTTGATATGAAGGCTCTTTCGTCTCAAGAACTGTTCGATAAAAAAACGGTAGAGTTCCTCAATGATTATGGCTTTGTAATGTCTAAAAATTCCCGCGGTTACGAAAATGGATTTCAAATTTTGAATGGAGAAAATAAGCAATTCATGGCTTCCCATCGGCATGTGATCATTGACCTTACGATAGACATGGCTTTGAAAAAACCCAAGAAGATAAAAGAGCAACAAATTTATGACACTTATAAAATAATGCTTGCCCATTTTTTACATGAAGATGGAAGATACGGCAAAGCGGATATAGAAAGTCTAGCGGAAGGAAAGAATCCAGCCAAATTTTTCAGAAGGGATCGCTTTGGGTCTTCTTCTATTTGGCTTGTTGGCGATAAAACAATCGACCTCCCAAAGTTGCTCCCTACAAAACCTGTGCGCATTCCTACGTCGCATTTTTTTTGGAGTTCAATAACAGATGAGAGCTTAGAGTGATAGGCTTCGCAGCTTTAAGAATAGAGGAGAGCCTTTGAATCAAGCAGCCTAACGCGTAATGCGAAGGTTGAGGATAAAAAGGTTCTCCTTTTGTTAACTACAAAGCAAATAGGTGCTAGTTGATTGGCTTGCTCTCGATAAATTAATCCAAACAAAATTAGAGGGCTATATAAAAAGTTTAGCTCAAACAAAGGAACACGAGTATACGAAAATTAAGATTCGCCGAAGAGAAAATTATCAAAATAACTGAAGAAGGCAAACTTCCGAATAGGCCTATTTTTTCATGGCCTATATTTCAATTAAACCTTCTTTTGCAAATTTTAAATTAATGTCTGTCCTAGTCAGGATCTTCTTACTGACAAACAAATGGGCTCTCAATAGAACAGCGGGTGATTTATCAACAAGCCCTTTACCTATGAGGATGCCATTGTTCTAGCCTCGAATGTCAAATTTATAGGGGCGGATATCTTTGGTTATAAAGCCAAATTTTTGCAGCTATCTTTCTCTACTTTTTAAAAACATTCCGTTTTTCTTCAGCAATTTTTGACATTTCAGCTGCCCTTTCGCTGAACCTAAGGGGGGATGGCAAACAAAGGGGTTGAGAATTATCTTTAAATGGTATTTTTACCAATCTCACGGATGAGATTGGAGAGGCTTTTGCAAGGTTTGGGGTTATTTGCACGAACTTTCCTCATTCCTATGAGAAAATGAAAGAAAGTTGCTTAAAATTTCAAAGAATTAGGCTTTAAAAAATTAAATAATATGTGTTAATGGTTTGAAAAATTCATCTAAACGAGATTTCAGGAGATCCCTATGCAATGTTCTAGCAAGCCCCATAACTTTGTCGATGGCAATTATGATACATTTATCCATAACTACGAAAAAGGAAATTCAAAGACAGAGGGAGAACATAAGGTTTGCCTGATTGCCGCAGCCGCTTTTAGCGATATGTACCTGGATAATAAATCGGCAACCATTATGAGCTATCACCACAATATGCCCTATTACTCTGGCGCGCTCCCTGTCTCTATCTTGACACATTCAGGAATCACTGATGTGGGCAACGCTCTTCAAGCTCGATATGCTTTACTTAGGGTGCGAAATGGAGATTGCACCTTAACGGTAAGCCAAGAGAATTACGTGGCTTTAACCAGAGATGCTGCCCATAAAAATACCCTTAAGAAAGTTCGAGTAGTTTTTTACTATAACCTAAAATGCTTGGAAGCGAAGAAAAAAAAGTTCTTAGGATCGATGGAGATAAGCTCTTTCTCCTCTGACGATGAATACATCTACCACTATTGCCAAGCGGCTCATAGGGCTCAGAAGATTATAGGAGGGGCTATCTTTAAACAAACTCGCACGCAGCTTATCCCGCGTGGCAAAAATTTGTCGGCAGGGAAACGAGTTAAAAAGTTTTTTAGCAATGTATTAGAGCGGATTGATGATGGAGCTGATAATGCCCTAAGCCATGCAGTCTATGTTCCGAATTCTTATAGAACAGATCTTCCTTACGACATTGAGAAAAATATTTCCTTGCCTGAGGAGCAAAAACGGCTATCGGGTGAATTCATTGATTTGCCATTTTATATCCCTAGAGATGTGGAATTTGATTCAGATTCTTCTTTGTCTGATTCGTCCGAATTAGAAATAACTAACCATGAAGAAATCTCGGAGAGTCCTACCGCGCTAGGATCTCACCGAGGTTCCTCAGCAAGCTATTCGCACGCACCTGCTCAAAAATTACCCATCACTAGCTTTTTCGAATGCGTAGAAAAAATCACCTCTTCCCTGGCTAAAAAGGGGTTTAACTGGGATAGCAATGGGAAAAAAGGGGAAAAATTTAATATATCCATGCATTTTCGCCGCCCTCAAGGTCACCCTGATGGGGTATTATTAAACACTTGGATGGCAGAGAATCCTAGGGAGGAGAGCGTGATGAGAGGAGCTACTGCATACTATGGGGTTCCCTTTGACGTAGAAATAGCTTTTGCAGATGGGACTAGAAAACAATTTAAATATATTTACCGCTCGTCAGTCGAGGTTCCAATTGGGCAGCCAAAAAAAGTATACGCCTCTGAAGCGGGCGTTGTTGCGGCTAAATATGCCCCTAAAACGCCGCAAGAAGCAAGGGAAAGTAGCAAGTATAAAGCTTACTTAGAAGCTTTAGGGATTCGTCATGCCATTAAAATCTCCCTCAATGGTGGCTCAGATAAATCTGTAGAAGCAAGGAATAAGCTAAGGGAAATTTTGGACAAGGGATATTGTTTTGATTTTACAGCCCATAACACATTTACCGATCCTACATATATCGATGGGTATGAAACAGAGTCTTTCAAAAAGAAATCACTGCTTTGCCTGTCAGTAGGAACTTCTTTTAAAGATCGAAATGGGATCAAGTTGAATCTTATACGTACGTTTTATGAAGTAAGAGGAGCTGAACCCAAAAGGTTCTTACGTGTCCCAAAAGAGCAGGTAAAAGCAGCAAAAAAACTAAAGAAAAAGTTAATCAGAGGGACAGAGAAGACAAGCTTGATTCATTTAGCCATGGATTATGCCGAGTCTTAAACACGCTCTCCTATGCCTGGATGAGGAGTTTGCCGGGGGGGGGATCAGCCAAACGGCGAGCATGCGGCCTACAGTTTGGATTTAATAAAATTAAAGAGAATAACAAAAGGTAGGGCCATTTATGTCTGCCCGGCTAAATTCTACAGGTTTAAACATCTTTTATAGGGGGCAATCCCAAGCGTGGAGTTTCTATGATTGGTTGCTAGGAACGGAGTAAATACTGCTAAGATTCTTTACTATTTCTTCAACCTTCACATTTTTTAGTCCTAGACTTTTGAGATCAATCGATGTGTCATTTCTTAAATGATCTAAAAAAGCTTGCATATCTTGTTTAACTGATTGGGCAAGAAAGACATGCTGGGAGGGGATCAATAACTGATACAAACGAAGGACGTCATTTTTGTGTTTCCGAATGTCTTTATGATCGATTTTCATGCCTATATTCCTTCGATTATTAAGGTCTAACCAAGCTCGCGCTTTCAATGGGATTAGATGAGCGGCACCTAACACAGAAAGGCCGCCTAGCTGCAGCTTTCCTGTATGGATAAATTGGTAATAATCTTCATCGAGCAAAATTGCCGACAAGCTTGAGATTGCTTCATCCGTAGGAATAGGTGTCAAATAGCTATCAGGAGATAATTTGACTGTATCTGGAATGCGAGAAAAAAGTTCAAGCATAGGAGGAAAATCATAAGTACTTGGCGAATTGAAGCGGTAAAAAATCTCCTTTCCTGTGCTTTTTTGCCGATTTTGATAGCCGCCTGCCTTAATAAATTGCCAAAAAGCCTCGATAAATTCTGCCGTTAATGCCTCGACATATAAAACAATATCTAGATCCTTTGTAGCGCGAAACTCTAGTCCCACATTTTCCATAATGAGCATACAAGCTGAGCCGCCAATTAAAACATACTGGTTTGCAAAAGATAAGAAATGCTTCTTAAAATGTTCCAGTCCATTCATCATCTAATTCTCTTCATCATTTCTTCTAATGCAGCTTCCACCCTCTCATCTTTGCTTTCCTGCAAGCTAAGATAAAGGGAGAAGGGATCGACAATACCATCTTTTGCAAATAGTCCAGGATCATAATTCCAAATTTCCAATTCAGTCATAGCTCCTTCAGAGGATGGTAGCTCTTTAACTCCACATCTTTTCAAAACTTTCCAGCGATCGGGGCCTATAGCAAAAACTGGAATGGTAGGAGCGTTTAACATAGACAAACGTGAAAGAGCGCTTAAGCCAGCGATACTTAATGTTTCTTTTTGAATTAACCACGCCCGATATTTAAGAGGAGATTTTAAGAACAATTTGGCTTGTTGCCATAATGCTTGTCTTTCTTCTCTAAAATACCACCAACGTTCTTTTCCCTTTCTTATCACTTCGCCAAGATTTGCCGCTTGCAATTCATCAAATGCTCTAGTTATCGTCATTAATGAATATCCTAACTTTTGAGCAAATTCTGAAACCGTCAACCCTTCTATTGTTTTATTAAGCAAAGTATAGATGACTACAGCCTGTGTTGCCGGGCTAAATGATTTCACTGAGTAGTTACGAGATTGTTTAAAATGCTCTCGCAGATCGATTCCAAGATCTGGCAAATACATTTGATTTCCAGGGATAATAAAGGGGACTTGATGCTCAATTAAACGCTTACGGTTATAAGCAGAAATGGTGGGTTGCATATAGATACACACACCCTCCCATTTTTTTTGGATTTGCTCCCACTGTTTTCTAATGACAGCTGGAGTGGCTTCTAGGCTTTCTTTAGCCAGCATCATTAAGCAAGTACGTTCCAATATAGACATTTCGTAAAAGTCATATGCCTCCCTTAAGAAGAAAGGAAGCTCATCCTTCTCTTTCCAAGGATGTAGTTTAACTTTTACATGAAGAACTCTCTCCATGTAGATTCCCAAATTTTCCAGCGTAGTATTCAAGAAAAATCTCCTCTTAATCGCATATATTTTGCATATTAACATCTTAGTTGTTATTGTGCAAACTTACCGTTAACATTTAAAGGTATTGCGTAGAAACCATAGGCTTAAGATAAAAAGTATCCATGGCGCTTTGCAAGCTGCTAAATAAAGCTCGCTTGTCGGTTAAAACAAAAAAAGATAAAAACCAAAGATTCCCAATGAATGTAAGGGGAAAACTAGATGTTCAAAGAAAAGGGCGAATTTTGCACTACGCTGAATAAATAAAAATTAGGCTTAAAATGTGTGGATACTTTGGTATTTCGCGAGACCCATTTTATCGAGAGGAGCATGCATGCAAAGAGAAAGGAGGACAAGAACTCATCAATAGTAAGCCTTGCCCTCAAAACCCCAAGTCTCGCTACCCAAAGGCATTAAATCTCTTGCATAACCTTAATTTCGTAACTCCCAATTATAGATTCCTGCGATCAAGTTAAACCGTAGCCAAAACCTTTTTCGTCGATTTCGATAGCGATCAGCAATGATTTTGAAACGCTTAAGCATGCCAATCACATTTTCATTCAACACGCGTTCACTAGCCAATTTTTGGTTGTTTTTCTTATCTGCTTTGCTTAAGGGAGTTTTTTTGGTTTTCTTCTTAGGCAATTCGCTACGCGCCTGAATCTTTTGAAGCCCTTGATAGCCAGTATCTGTAAGCGTTTTAATCCCTTGGATGCATGCGTGTTTTGGACTCCTTAAACAGCCGAAAATCATGTTTTTTCCCATTAGAAAAGGCCGTGCAGATAATTTTTTGACTCTTTTTATCCACCACCTGGCTTTTTATGGTGTGCTTTTTCTTTTTTCCGGAGTAGTAATGCCTTTGTTTTTTTTGGGGCGTTCGATAGGCGTTTCTGTAGCATCCATAAGCACTATCTCGTACTCAATATCACTCTTTAAGAGCTCTTTACGTCCAGGTAAAGCAAAATCAGCGTGCTTAATGAGAGTATCTTCAATCCAACGAATGTTGCGATAGCAGGCACTTTCTGAAATTCCATAAGAGGCTGCCACATGGAAATAAGTGCGATATTCTCGCATATATTCAAGGGCCATCAGTAAGCGGTCCTTCATCTCAAGATGGTTCGGTTTACCGCCCAGAGCTTTCTTCTTTGCTTCAGCTTCATTTAAAATACCTATCATCTTTTCAAAGGTTTGCTTTTTCACTCCTGTTAACCGACGAAATTCTTCGTCCTTAAATTCTTTCAACCTTTCGTACTTCATAGTAAAAATCTCCCTAAAATTTTTACTATTTTATCCAAAATGATAAGTTATGCAAGAGATCTATTCTCTTTCTAGAAACCTTTAAAGACCAGCCATTTATATATTAAATTTTTAGGTTTTTTAAAAAGAAGAGCTTTAGGTATTTTCTAGCTGTTTTACTTTATAAAATCAGGAAAACTAAATAAAACGATTTAATTTTCCTGATCTTTATGGGCTTTTACTAAAGCGGTCCAATAAGGTGGCTTCCCACCCGGGTAGCCAAATATACCGCAAATCTTCCGGCTGATTACAAGCCTATTAATCTTTCTTTTGCTCTTGGTCTGCCCGGATACTCTCTATAGTAGACTCTTTTAAGGCAGTGGCGATTTCAAAGGCTAAAGAGCTGTAAGCCTTATTTATTTCCGTAGATTCATCATACAAGGAATGCAAGCTTGCATTGATTTGTTGGTGCAAGGCCATCCTTTGAGCTATTTGCTCGGGCGGGATATCTTTTAGCTTTTCTAGCATTTCCTTGGCTTCACTAAAGCTTAAAGCTACTTTTTGTGAGGACTGGGTGGCTAATTTCTCGCTATCTTCAGAAAAAGCTTGGGGCATTATTTCCTGAAGGGCAGGCGGAAGCTGTAAAGGATTTAGGCTGGGAGAAGAAGCTTGATATTGAGGTTGTTCATGAGCAACGGGACTAAAAGAAGTAGAAGAAGGTGCATAGGAGGGAGGCCGAAAAGAAGGAGTTTTAAAAGAGGGAACTTGAAAAGAGGGAACCTGAAAAGAGGGAACTTGAAAAGAAGGGGGAGAACTCCAGGTACGAGTATTCCAGTTAGTAAAGCTCGGCTGGGATGCAGAACTAGAAGTTATGGAAGCGCTAAGGTTGCCTGTCGAGTCATTATTAGTAGGTTGCATAATAATTTTCCTTTTACAGTAAGTTAACAAATTTTTGGGATTTATTTTTAATATAAATTGCACGTTGCTCACTTGGAACAAAAGTTGTCTTCACTCCTATTTTTTAATGAAAAACAAATTTAGGGGCTCGAGGCCTTTTTTATTTAGTCAAAAGATCCATCTTGGATTATTAAACTACAACCTGTGCTAATTAACATGATTTTAAAATTGATTATTAACCAATTTTAACAGGCTTCATCTTAAAACAAAATAATTATTTAATTTTGGATCGAGATTTTGGTTAAACAACATCTCAGACAATTCACGCTAACTGAAACCGCTATAAATTTCTAAAATGAATAAAAAGGCTTGTTTTTCCATATTTAGTCTTTAAAGACAAAACCAAGAGAACAAAGCGATGAAAATAGAAACCTTAGCGATTTAAGCCCTTTTTGAACGGCTGTATCTCTCTGTTTCGGTCTATTACCGTAAAAAAAAGACTGAACTGTGGAAAGCTGTGGAAAGCTGTGGAAAGCTGTTGGAAGTGTGGAAATTAATTCAAAGAAAGCGACTTATCTAAATTTTTAGCTAATGGGCAGCCAAGAAAGAAGAAAGCTTTTTTCTCGAAAGCTTCAATTTTTGGTAAAAAATAAAACCTCTTCCTAATAATCATGCTCTTTCCTAGCTTCGTACCAAAACATTGCAAGGAAAAATGTTTATAAAATGACTTTATTGGCATGTGGTCTTGAAACATGTCTGGACAAATAAGCTAATTGATTCCAAGTCGTTTAAAAGGATTAATCCAGCCCAGCAAAGGTCTAAAAACCCTCCCAGCAAAGGTCTAAAAACCCTAGGTAAGTCTAAAAAGTAAGAGTTTTTATGGCTTCAATACCAGTATCACGCCGCTTTGATCAAAAAGGAACAAAAAAATTTGAAGGCGCACAACGGCGATTATAAAAGCAGCATTATCTATAGAAAAGGCATTTTGCTGCTTAAAATTCTCTTTATGCCTATTTATGCGCTTGCTCATACTGTTCGCATTAAAAGCTAAAAGAATGAATGTCTTGCATTTCTACCCTTATTAGACACGCTTGTGGAAGCGCTTACTAGTTACTGGATTTCCCGGATGTTTGAGAAAGTGCCTCTCTTGATAAAGCGCATATCTGGCGGCATAAAGGAGCTAATTATGAACCTAAATCTTGGTAGGAAATATGTTTACCGGCTTCAAACCTTCCTTTTCAACAGCTATTCCTAGGGGAGTTAGCCTGCAGAAGGAAAATACACAAGCTGCTCTTCTTTAGGTCTCTTTAGAAATTGATTTTTCTTTCCTTTAGTCTATCTTTTTTATTTATTGCTTTTTATTTTTTTAAGTAACACATTATTGCTTGTAGGTATTTTTTTTTCATTCGCGCACTAATTTACATACTAAGTAAATAGTAGCGATTATTGTTAAATACCAAATGAAATGAGTGAGAGTATGAGTATTAATGTAAAGATGACAGCATTTATTGATGCCAGTGGCCAAGTTAGCAATATAATCAACTCAGGAGAAGCTGCAGTTGGCTACATTGAGAGTCGCGACGCTACAATTAACCAGAAGTTTATCGCTTGTATGGAATGTTTGTCCCAGACTCTTCATACCAAAGGAGCCTTTAAGGAAAATGCAAAAGCATTTTAAAGGAAAAAATTTTGGAGTTAGCCAAAAAAGAACCTGCCGAAGCATGCCAAGCTATTAAAGCTAGCCTAATCAAATAGAAAGAGAAATTATCTCCTACTATCAAAAAAATAAAGTATTTGACAAATGGCCTACCCCTACAGCCCCATCCAGTAGGTCATTATTTCAGAAAATTAGGTCACCATCTCTTTGAAACTTATGGAAATAATAGGAATTTAGATGCTACGTATCTTTTAGGTGAGGCTACAGCCTCTTTTACCAGAACTGTACCCTCTATTTTTTGGCCTTACTTCTATTAAAGGGGTGGAAGCCTCATGCTTTTGCCAATCGCCAACTCTGTTTTTCAAGCACTTGGGGACAAGCCTTAAGTTTTTAAGGGGATCGCTTATAAAAAGATGAAAGTTTATAACTTGGACGAGTGAGCTAGAATGAGGGATAGCTTTATCGCCCTACTAAAAAAATTAACAATTTTTAAGGTTTTAAAGAGTGCTATAGGAGAAGAGGGGAGGAAATGATGAATTATATCTTAGGGTGTTTCAGGCCTTATCAAGAATATAGAGGTTTAGAAAAAAAGGGGGATGATAGAGGAGTTGCAGCAATGGATTGAAGCCCATCCGGCAGATAATTCAATTCAAAGGCTATCTACAGCGACAGCGGTTAATAAGTACGTGAAAGGGCTTTTAGATAGCTTAAGAAGAGTTCCCGTGACGTCTTCAAATATAGAGACGTTGAAAAAGCATTTGGTTTTGATTGCCCAGCAAAATGATGGGGTCCGGCGCAAGTTAATTAAAGGCATTTCTTGCCTTAAGGCGGAGGAATCTCTGCGCTCTGAGTTGGAAGTCAAGCTAATTCTCACCTGTGTACATTAGCCTAGTTAAAAAATAAGCAACTGTGTTTAACCCTCAGAGATTCCTCGCGAGGCCTCCGTTAAAGAGATTTGGGCTTTGGAGACGGTGTTGTCATCAGGCTAAAGTGCTGATTGAGGACTAGCCTTTCCCTCCTTTTTCCTTTCTAATTCCTTTGGAGTTAAACCTTGCCCTATCAAATATCTTTCATTGTCCGCCTTCTTCTTTTCTCTTGTGATGCTTAACATCTACACAGGACCATTGAATTTGTGGTTTTGTTTAAAGGGAGAGCCTGTTAGAACAGCTATTTTCATAATCTAAACTTTTTAAAATTTTTAGAATTAATATGTTTAGTCTTTTCACCAGCCAACAAATGCTCTAAAGTGAATAACTTTATGAATTGAGTTTAAAAAAGATTTGCATTATAATTGTTTTTTTAACTTGGAATTAGATAGAATAAGAGAGAGATAAGGAGCCTAAAAATGGATAAAATTAATTTTTTCACTCCCGTTAAATCTAGCGACTCGGCTAAATCTTTTAAACTTTTTCTGCTGGAAAAAATAGACGGCTATTTTTATCTAGGAGGAAAAAGAGCCGAGATCCTTTCTATTCCGTCACAAGGGTGTGCGATAGAAGTCAAATTAGTGAATAGCCGATGTTCCTTATTAGCAATAGCGTTAAAAGTGGCCTCTTATTGCACCCTCCTCATGCCAGCTTTAGCGCTAACGGCAAAAGTTTTTCTGCGCTCAAATTATGATTTTTATATAGTCCATGGGGAAAAACTATCTGGCGCTAATCTTAATTCTTCTAATGCTTCTATAAAAAATGAGAATCAAGGGGGCCAGCCCAGCTTGAAACACCCCTCGGCAGCTAAGGGGTCGGCCACTTCCGAGAAAAGTGAGCCTCTTTCAGGGGCCCATTCTTTTCTGTGCTTTGTGGTAAAAAGCATTGCAAAGATGAGTGCTCTTTTTTCCAGCTCTAAGGGTAAAGAAGATTACCCTACTATAGAAGGGGCTAAGAGGAGCCAAGAGGAAAAGATGATAATTAACGAAACTCAAGATTTAAAGGCTCAAAATGAAGTGATGACTGCTCAAATTGAAAAGCTTCACTCTTTTGTTAACAACGATCCTGATTTGAAACGCACTTTTGTTGTCTGCTTGCGTGAAACCCAAGAGATTTTATTACCCCCACCTGTAAAGGATAACTCGCCTCCTCATCCTAACGAAATAGTAGAAGCTTGGGGTCAAGAGATGCAGCAAGCGAATTATTTAGATAGTGTGAAAACGCGCGTTAGGGATTTTTTAGATAAGAATCCTGCTTTTTGGGAAATTCTTCGAAGAAAAATAGAACAAGGAAGTTCCTTTCCATCTACACCGGCAATTGATTGGCTGTAATTCCAAGGAAATCTCTTATAGGGGGGTAAGGAGGGGTATACGGCTGAGTATTTTTAAGGAATGCAGAAGATGGCCACTTTTTATGCAGCTTTATAAGAAGGGAGAAAACTTTAAGGCAAACTTTTAAGAGATAAATTTGGAAACGAAAATTCTATGCAAAGGCGTGAAGTGGATTTTTTGGATTTCTCCTACAATTCGATGGAGAAACACTGCGTATTTCTATCAAAGTTTGTATAGAAGCGGTTGAGGAACAGGAGTAGGACCTTTAACAAATACCTTAGGCCTGCTTCTTGATACCTAGTAATTGCTTTTCAAGCCGTATGAGTGTCAATTATTACGGCTTTAACATCTTCCCTAAATTTGAATAAGAGGTCTTTGACTAACATGAGAATAAATATGAGCGAAATGCTAGCAAAAGCTGAAAGAGGTAAAATTTCTGAGGCGGAGCTAAAAGAAGTAATTTATCGCATTGAAAACCTTACGGATAAGCCTAACCTTGAAGTTTTGCTAGCCATACTGGGGGAGACAAGAAAATTTGAATATAAAAAAATATTAGAAAAATTCTTAGTTTATCCGGAAGAGCCCATGATCTCTCGCAGCGTGGCCATCATCTTGTTCCAGGATTGGGGAATTGCGGATCAATATTCCCCTTACATTAAGGAGATGATGAAAGGGGCTTCCTGGGATCAAGATGAACAAGTGCGTCTTATTGCATTAAGGGTAGGAGGGCAACTATTTAGAGATACTAAAGATAAAGAATTTTTAAAAATTTTGATCGATGTGTTTGAAAATAAAGTTGTAGATATGATCACACGAGGGTGTGCTTACGCAGAGATCGCAGAATGCACAGGAGTGCTTCCCCAGGATTTACCAGGTGTGGGAGCTTTATCTCACCATTTAGAAAAATGGGTAGATGAAAATGTGCTTGCTCGAGCTTATCAACTACTCAAAGAAAAAAAATAAAAATTGTTCTGAAAATTTATTTAACAGCAAAGAAATGATATAGAGTGAGGGCTGTGATTTGTCCAGGCTCGAAAGCTATTGTACAAAATTTTGAAACATGTTTAATGATAAAAAATTTCACCCAGATGCATTGCATAAGATAATCCCTGAAACCTGCTAAAAAGAAATTAAAAACATGCCAATGCCTAAAAACTTATCAGTGGAAGCTTATCTAGCTACTTTAAAAGAAAAGGGAATAAAAACTTTTAGTTTTTATGGTTATGGTTGGGGTGACCAAGAACTATTTTTGCTGGCAAAATACTGTCCTCAAATGGAGTCTCTTCAATTTTCATGCGAAATTTCTGATGAAGGCTTAAAATTTTTAGCTCTATTTCCCAAGTTATCCAGTTTGTCAATAGACCCGGCCTACAGCCTAAGTGAGGAGGGCATACTCATTTTAGGTTCACTCCCTCATTTAACTCATCTGCAACTTAATGAGTGTCACATTGATGAGCGTTTTGCCAAATGCCTTTCTTCTTCTAAAACGCTTTTATCGCTCGATCTTAATAATTGCGAATATTTAATGGATTGCGATCTTGAAGCTTTATCTGCCTTAAAGCAGCTCCAACTTTTAGCTCTTGGGAACCAACCAGGATTGACGGATGAAGGGCTAAAATGGTTACAAAAATTTCAGTCTTTAAGCCACTTATGCCTTGCAAAATGCATAAATATTACAAATAAAGGGATCCTCTATTTGGCTTCTATAAAGAATTTATCGGTCCTAAATCTCAGAGAGACTTCTATCAATGATCAGGGATTGCAAGCAGTCGCAGCCCTTCCCCATTTGGAAGAGCTGTTTTTAGAGGGGTGTGGCCAAATTTCAGATCAAGGCCTTAAAACGATTGGTACCATCCAATCACTTAAAGAGCTCGATTTGGAGCAGTGCGGAGCAATTACTGATAGGGGAATTCACTACCTAAAATCTTTGAGGCACTTGGAACGTCTGAATTTAAGCCGTTGTAATATTACAGGTGCAGCGTTAGAGCCCATTGGCGCTTTATCATCGCTTGTTTATCTCAATCTTAAGAGTTGTTATAACCTCACTGATGAAGGGTGCCAAATCCTTTCTCAACTCCGCGGTCTTATTGAATTAGAACTTTCTTATTGCCACGCTATTGGCGATTTCACCCTTGCCCATTTAAAATCTTTACCTCATCTGGAAGTTTTAAACTTACATGGATGCCTACTTTTAACAGACGAGGGGCTAAAAAGCATTACTCAGATAAAAAGCTTGAAAACTCTCAATTTGCGCAATTGTGACAAAGTGTCTGATGATGGCTGTCGAATGCTTAAGCAGCTAACGCGCCTCGTTAATCTTGACCTTACTTATTGTCCAGCCATCAGCGATTTGGCACTTGGTTTTATTCAAAATCTTTCTTGTCTTGAAAGGCTTACTTTATGGGGGTGTTCGAAGATAACAGATGAAGGATTAAACCACCTTATTTCTTTAGAAAACCTAACTGAGCTTAATCTGAGGGAGTGTTATAAGTTGACTGAAAAAGGGATTTTAGGCCTTGTTCAAAACTTAAAAAAATTATCACTCCTTTATCTGAAAACCTCTAAGAATATTTCTCCATCCATAGAAACTACTATTAGAGAAATGCGACCTGGGCTGGAAATAATTTTCTAAATTTAACCTACCTTTTCTAATTGTGCTTTAAGCCAACCTTTTCCATTTTTCAAGTCTTAAGAGTTTCTGGGATTTTTAAGATAGGTTTCTGATGAGAATGAATAAATTCTAGCAACAACCTTCCTTTAGTTTTCCTAGAAGAAGGTGCTTTTTTTACCTTCTGTGTCAAGTTCCCTTCTACCTAATTCCAGATTGTTTTTAAGGCTTATACCCGTACCTTAAGCAGCTCAGGGTGAGGGTTGCTTAATATCACATCGTGCATCCTACTTTTTCACATCGATTAGCTGCAACCTAGTAACATAAGTAGATGGGACAAAAAGCCAGGTATAACAATTTGTGACAATATTTTTTCTCTCAATTTTTTGAGCCATCAGCTTAACCTTTTATCAGTTAATAAGTTTTTTCGAAAATAAATAACCTTATTGTAAATTTATAATTTGTGGAAAAAGACAATTAAGCTATAATTTTATTTTTTTGAATAAAATGTGGCATTAATAGAAGATACTTGGCTTAAAAATGGATAAGATTGGTTTTTTCACTCCCGTTAAATCTAGCGACTCGGTTAAATCTCTTAAGCTTTTTCTTCTAGAAAAAACGGACAGCTATTTCTACCTAGGGGGGAAAAGAGCGGAAATTATTTCTACCCCATCAAAAGGGCAGGCAATAGAAGTCAAATTAGTAAATAGCCGATGTTCCTTATTAGCAGTAGCGTTAAAAGTGGCCTCTTATTGCACTCTCCTCATGCCAGCTTTAGCGCTAACGGCAAAAGTTTTTCTACGCTCAAACTATGATTTTTATGTATTCCATGGAGAAAAACTACCTAGCGCTAATCTTAACTCTTTAAAGACTTCTATAAAAAATGAAAATCAAGAGGATAAATTCCGCTTGAAATCTCCTTCAATAGCTAAGAGAACGGTCGCAGCTGCCAAAAGCAAACATATTCCTGCAGATTCTCAAGGTTCTACTCTCTCCACACTTTTCCAGAGCACCTTAGGGGCTAAGCTTTCCAACGAAAGTGAATTAGAGTGGCATGAACGCTCCTATTCTTTAATTTTAAAAGCTTGCGAAGATGAAAACTGGGGCCTCCTTTCACAGTTTCAAAGTAAAGTTTCCGCCTGCGTAAAAGCTGCAGATCAGTCTATTGTTATGCATTTCTTGCTGACTGAAAATGATGAAATGATTAAAAAAATTGTCGCAAATAACTTGTATAGAACTTTGGTAGGTAAGGATTCAGATCATGTTATCCATGCTGTTGTAAGAAAAGGTCTTCGCAATTTAGCTCCCCTATTTTTTAGGCGCTCAGGTACATGTCTTGCCCGATTGAGTGCATTAGATTCAAGAGGAGCAAATTTACTTCTTAGTGCAATCGAAGGAGGACAAAACGCCTTCATACCTATCTGTTTACGATATGGCAATCATCCTAGCCAATATCTCATGTATAATAACTTTCGTCTCAATGCCCTTTCTTTTGCTATTTATAAAGGATTCATAGAGTGCTTAGACCAATTTGTGGAAGCCGTACAAGAGCTGCGACAAACAAGCAAGATCAATTTTTCCCAAAATATAGAACAGATTGGCAATATTTTACATTTAGCAATTTGGATGAATCAACCTGAAATGCTGCGGCATCTTCTAACAAAGTATCGAAAGAAAGCTTTGCCGCTTATTGAAGGTGAAGATTATGAAGGCAAAACTCCTCTCATGCTTGCTGCATCCTTGGGAGATCTTCAGAGTTTAAAAATCTTATTAGACGCAAAAGCTTTAATAGAAGCCAAGGATAGCATGGGGAGAACAGCTATGCATTATGCTGCTCAGAATAACCACAAGCATGCGATTCGCTTTTTAAGCAAAGAGGGAGCTGATGAAAGTGCGCGAGATGATCAGAATAAAGCTCCTAGTGATTTGGGCGATGAAGCAACCCGTGATCTTCTTTTTAGCTTAAAATCTAATAGGCAAATAGATGAGCGGATGTCGATAGACTGTATGATTCAAGATCCCCATAATTGCATCTTTTACGGGGGAGGAGCGCAGGGTTTAGTTTTCTTTGGGGTTGTTAAAGCCTTAGAAGAACTACAGCTGCTTGGCGGGATGAAAAGGTTTGCCGGGACAGGTGCAGGGGCCTTGGCAGCGCTTTTTCTTGCTCTAGGCATGAATGCCTCGCAACTAGAATATACACTGAAAGAGACAGTAGTAAAGGAATTACTCGATCTTTTGGCTGTGGAGCTATCAGAAGAAAAAAAGCAAAGTTTTAACGAATATTTAGAAACCGTTCAGAAAGCGGCATCTATCACTGGCAAAGTAGGGATTTCTTTACTAAAAACTTTAACTGCTTCAATGGGTTTGAGACTAGGATGGACAAATGGGGAAAAATTAAAAAATTGGCTTAACGAACTCATAAGAGAACATACAGGTATTCCTAATTGCACTTTCGGAGAGTTAGCAGCCCAAATTAAAGAAGGGAGCAGGAGTAAAATTACTTCAAAAAAGTTCAAGCATTTACACATGATTATAACCGATTTAAAAACCTTCTCTCTTCTCCACATAAATTCTGAATCTAAGAAATGGAAAAATTTTCTAATTGCAGATGCTGTAGTGGCGTCTTCTGCCTATCCTGTATTCATGGCCCCGCAAAAAATGAGAGAAAAGATTAATGGGGAGCTGGTTGCTAACCAAAGCTACCAATGCTCAGAGGGTGGAATTCTTCTTACTTTACCCGCAGAAATTTTTGATCGAAAAGAAGAGGAAGGTGGGGGGGATCCTCAATCAGCCCTGCCGCAATTTAATCGCCGTTCTATTGCTTTTTGTTTTGAACCCACTAAACTCGCTCGGTTTGAGGATGAGAGTCCCGACGCTTTTCTTGGAAGTATTCTAGCTAAAATTTATATGAATTCAGAACCTATAAATAGGCAGATACCTTCAGGTAGGCACGAAGAGAGGCTTGTAAGCGTAATGGATGGTGGGACTCAAACCACAGAGTTAAATATTAAATCCCCCAAAGAAGAAGGGGATAAAGCTATTGATAATGCTTATTTAGTTGTAAAAAAATACTTTGAGGAAAGAAAACGTGAGGCTGAAATTTTTTTTAAGGATTGCCCTAATAAAAATTAAATACCTCAAGGGAAGAAAAATATTTGCGTTCAAATAAAAATTTAATTGAAACTGTACATGCTTTGGCAAAATAAGCTAGCTTGATTGGCTCAATTGAAATGAATAGGAAATAATTCTAATTAATAACTTTTTAACTTTTTTTAATTAGCTGAAGAGAAGAGATTATGCCCTACCAGATTTACGAAAGTCGCGAAAGCTTTTATTCTAAAGTAAGGGAATTAACGGAGATTAGCAAGTCTAATAATATTTTTTTAAATACAAAATTGGAAAAAACTTCTAGGCGGGATCCCAAGTTATTGCGGTGGCTCAAGTGGCTCGTTTCTCTTCTTCCTAACGTTCACCTAGCGCAGACCTCTCCTTTAAAAGTTGCGCAGGAAGTGGCTAAATTTGCAGAAAAACATCAAAAGTTTTTAGGGAAAAAAGATCAATTAGATTTGATCGAGGTAGTGGAGGTGCTCAAAACTAGATGTCACAGCTTTGCAAGGGGAAAGGAAAAAAAATTTGATAATGTCCTCCATAAAATCCAAACTTTAGTGCCTGCCATCGAATATTCCCATACACTCTGCGACCTCCCGCAGGAAATATTTGAAGGCGTATTGAGTTACATTGGAAGCAACGACTATGAAAACTGCATGAAAGTCAATACCGGCTGGAACCAAACAATAGTAAAAATCGCTCAAAGGAAAGAAGTTTCGCTAGTCAGTCATTTTATTCGATTTGCAATGGCTCATTGTGGCTCTCAAGCCACTCCTTTCCTTTTTGAAGAAAAATTTTACCTTAGAAATTTCTTGGCCTTTAAGGCAAGTGCTCAGCCAGAGAAAAGGCTAACTTACTTAAAAAATATAAAAAACACTCTTGACTTTTCAAAACTAACGACTATAGCTCAATTAAAAGGGCATATTTATAGTGAAAAAATTAAATTTTTGATTGCCGTGTGTTCTTTTTATAGAAGAGATTTGGAAGTTTTAAATGAGCAAGCAAAAGGGATGGAGTTCCCTTGGCTTTTTCATGATATTTTTAAGCCTGAAATCAATAATCAAAGTTATATGCTTAATGGCATAGCAAAACTAATGGAACAAGGGCTTTATGATAAAGTTGCCGAGATCGCAGATTTAATTGATGAGAACCATGATTCACTCATAGATCTAACTTTAGAATTGGCATTAAGAAAACAGCTCCCCCAAGCAATTAAAATTGCTAATAGGATCCATCGTGACAAACGAGAAGAAACATTTAAAAGTATATGTATTCTATTAATAATAAATGACCAATGTGGAGCAGCGATTAAGGTTGCGAAGAAAGTTAAGAGAAAAGACCTATTAGAAAGCATATGTGAACATTTGCTTAGATTTTCCTCTAAATTAGCAGAAGATAAGCAATTTGATAAGGCTTTAGCGATTGCAAATCTGATCTTTGATGAAAGAATTAAAGACGATGCTTTTTCCTCTATCTCTGCATCTTTAGCAAGACTTCAACATCTCGAGGAAGCAACCAGGATTGCCAATATGATTTCTCATGGATATAATAAAAGTTTTGCTTTGAGTGATATTTCTCGATTGTTGGCAAAAACTCATCAGCTTGATAAAGCATTAGTGGTGGCGAATGCTATACCTTCCAAAGACGTCAAAAGCAAGGTCCTCGTAGAGATTTCTTAAGATTGGTTAAAGCTTGCCAATTTAAGAAGATGCTAGGAATTATCTCTACAACTTCTCATGAAATTCATAAAAACTAATCTTTCTTTAAAATTGCTTGTATATTGGCAAAACCTGGCCTATTAGAAGATGGGCTAGAATACGTAAAAGCAGAGCAGCTTGAGAAAACACTAGGAATTGCAAATACAACTTTTAACAAATGACAGGCTCTTGTCAATCCATTTACCTAATGACGGCACAAAAGGTGCCGCTATAAGACTGCCAGAGTATTTTGTTGCTAATAGAATCCATTTCTGTCAAATCTCCAAATAGGTTTCTTTGCCAACTTTGTCGATTTTTAATGCCTCGAATAGGTGTTTTTAATAAAAACTGGAAGCTATTTGCAAAAATGTGAATAGCAAAAGCTTCATACCGGTTTTAGGTGCTCGGTGCTCTTTGTTTTTTATTAAAAGCACATTTAATTAAAAAGAGGGTGAATTGTTAATGCAATTCTAATGTAATTAGAGTGCAAGAAAAGATTGATAAATTACTTCTGAATTAGCCATTTAATTAGCAGTTAACTAACATCCTCTACAAATTTATAACCATGCTCTTAATCAGCCTAAAAGCGATTTTAATGTTGATTTACTGAAAGTTAGAAAACAAAAATAGAAACACTAGAAAATTTATCTATCGCTTGTTTTTCTGTTGTTTTTGAAAAAAAATTAAATTTAGTTGAGTTTTCTCTTGCCACACAAATTAATCTTTTTTATAACCCTTAGTTAGGTGGTAATATTATAGTTTATCATTTATGTGCGAATAGTTGAATTGAGTTTGGTTTAATTCTCATTATCGAAACACGCAAGCTAGCAAGCATTTAACTTCTTATCATCTGTCAGTGCTTTTTACTAACAAATAAAGGAGGTTATTATGGCAGCCAAAAAATCATCTAGAATGAGCCGTCAAGAAGCAGGCCGCAAAGGAGCAGAAGCTCGTTGGGGTAAAGAAGCCGGCCATGGAGGACGTGGAGGCGGACACGGAGGACGCGGAGGCGGCCATGGTGGGCGTAGCGGCGGACGTAGAGGTCATGGCACTATGACCCTGCAAGAGGCAGGCCATAGAGGCGGGAAAGCGGTTGCGGAAAAATATGGCCCAGAATTTTATGAAGAAATTGGCCGCAAAGGGGGTCGAACTGTTGCTTCTAAGTATGGGCCTGGGTTTTATCGAGAAATTGGACGCAAAGGAGGCGAAACAGTTGCTGAAGAGCGTGGCCCAGAATTCTATGAAGAGATTGGCCGCAAAGGTGGCCGGGCCGTCGCCTCTAAATATGGTCCTGGATTTTATCGAGAAATAGGGCGTAAAGGAGGTGAAACAGTTTCTGAAGAATATGGTCCAGAGTTTTACGAAGAGATTGGTCGTAAAGGCGGGCATGCTCGTTGGGGCGAAGAAGAAGAGGAAGACTATGAAAGCGGCTATCGAGGCGGTAGAGGTCGATCAGCCCGTAGGGGTAGAGACTATGATGAAGAAGACGAGTATGAAGACGAGTATGAAGGCTATGATGAGGAAGAGGAAGACTATGGAGATTATGACGAGGAGGAAGGCTATTACGGCGAACACGGCGACTATGATGAGGAAGAAGAAGACTATGGCCACCGAAGAGGAGGCCGCCGGGGAAGAAGCAGCCGCCAAGAGGCTGGACATAAAGGAGGAGAAGCCGTTGCTTCTAAATACGGCCCCGAATTCTATCGAGAAATAGGCCGCAAAGGGGGCCAATCTCGTAGAAGAAACAGATAGTAAGCCCTATTGCTTCGTACGTCGGGAATGCGATTTTAAGTTTTCCCGACGTTTTCTTGGATGAAAAAGAGAAATTGGCAGAGGCATTGCAGCGGAATGGGAGAGGCGCAGGAAGAAGCGAGGCTGGTGGCCAAATCTTAGAGGTATTAAAGGATAGATAGAATTTTTGCATTTTTTAACCGTTTATAACCATTTAGGTAGCGATTTTGAAAATAAAACACTAGGAAAAGCCTAGATGTTAAAGAAAAAGGCGGATAGTTCATCGATTTGGATGTTTTTCTCTTATAAAAAAGGGAGCATAAGGATCGAAAAATTTTTTTCACCCACCTGAAAAGAGCAGTAAGTAGCAAGAGGTAAAAGAAAAGTTTTAGCTTCTTTAGGTCTTGGAGTGGCATATTTAGCTTAAGCAATTCTTTGGAGAAATAAGGCAGATCTCTTCAGCGAGTTTCCCCCTCACAATAGCTTTATTAAAATAGCAGTCCCTTTAGTTGAAAGATTTTTAGAAAGAAAAAGGACTTCTGAAGTATTTATAAAAGCTCCCATCAGCTCAATGAGCTTTTAGAGGGGGGCTCCTTTTACAAAATAAGGGGAGAAATTAAGTGTTTTGTAGGCTCTAGAACTAGACAAAAAGCGGTTAAAAACTTTCAAAGTATCACCGCATTTTTTGTTGACAGCATTTACAGTGCTGTGATAAGCAAAATATTGCATTTATATCGTTCATTTTTAATCTTAAAACTATTATGGAGGTATGAAATGGCTAGCAACTTATTCCCTTCTATTTTTAACCGTAATCCTTTATTTCGTGTTCCCAGAGGCTTGACATACGATCTTGAACAGCTAGTTGAACAGCTGGTGCCAGAGTCAAGTGAGCAAGGGCTTACCATTTATGAAGATAAAAATAATCGCATTGTAGTAGAAGCTGCTATGCCAGGTTTAACGCCAGAAGAGATTGAAGTGCATTTGGATAAAGGAGTTTTGTGGATTAAAGGCCAGAAAAAAGAAGAAGAAAGCGATAAAGACAAAAAATTTCACCGAAGGTCTGTTCGTTCGTTTTTTTATAGCGTAGTTCTTCCTGAGCAAATTGATGACAAGCAGGAGCCTCAAACTTCTTACAAAGAGGGGATATTGCAGATTACTTTTCAAAAGGCAAAATCGTCTGAAGCTAAGCGTATTACCGTCAAGCGGTAAAAAGTTAGGCGGGTAAATTAATAGAATTAAACCATTAGTTTTCCTCTGCAGTTTAAAAAGGGCGAGGCTGTTTAAAAGTAGGGATGCTTATTCTAACTTAAAAAAAGCCTATTTGCCCCTTATTTAAGCTGTGTCAACAGCCTGCGCAAGAGTATGCAACCTTTTTTGTCAAAAGGCTTGGGAAAGATGTTAGGCTATCGCCCGTTTTACTAGATTTCTTAGCTACCAAAAGAGGTCTATGAATTGATGGGCAATTTTGATTAAGCTTACTTTGAATTTTGCCTTATTTTTTTCCTGACGAAAGATCTTTCGGGACTCTCTTGGTATTTATTTAAATCTTGGGTAATTGTTTTAGACTCTTGATATTGTTTTTTGAAAAGCCTATTTACATCTTGGGCTCACAATCCCGCTTCTTTCAAGCCTTTTTAAAACCCCTTCCTAAAATCATTCCTAAGTTTGCATCGCTGGGGACAATTTTTCTTTCCCCTTTAAGCCGCACAAGATGGGCTAGTTTAGCCTAGTAGAGGTTTAGCTTTTTGCTATCCTTATAATAGATAAGGCTAGAAATCTGGGGTTTTTTCCTCTTTTGGCAAAAAAGGTAAGGTGGGCAGAGTTTTTTTAAGCCATAGGGATAATATTTCCGTTTAACCAAATTCCTTTGGCTTTCTAACTATCCCTCTGCTGAAAAAGGTAAAATTTTAAGAAAGCTTAAACCTTCCCGAGTTGAAGCTCTCTTTAAAGGATATGGTTGAGTGAAAAGGGTGGAGAAAAAGGGCGCGCGAACCAAAGCTCTCTTTTAAATTGCTTTGCGATTAATAAAGAGGGCACGATTAAAGGTCGTTAGCCTGCCCTTTGGCTGTAAAGCTCTTTTTTCCTAGCTGGAATGCTCATTAAAAGCGAATTTGTGATATAATTGGCTTCATCTTAATAAAGGGATTTTTAACGCCTCTCTGAAAACTGGCATGAAAATTGTATCATTATATTAAGAAATGATACATGCTTTTATGTTCTAATGTGGTTTAAAACGGATTGAAAACTTATGTCGGCTAGGTTAATTGCAGAAGATGGATTACTCAAAGGGCTTGCCCTTTTTCTCAACAAAGGTGATCAATGGGTGATCGGCCGAGATCCTGATGAATGTCAACTTCTGGTTGAAGATCCGGAAGCTTCTGGCAAGCATGCGATTTGCCGCAAAACACCCGAAGGGATTATACTAGAAAACCTAAGTATCACTAATCCCGTTCAGATCAACAATCAAGAAGTTAAGGCACCTTACCTTTTACGTGAAGGGGACAGTATTAAAATTGGAAGCGGCACATTTCGCTTTCATGTAGGGACAGATTCTGAATCTTCCGAAGAGAGCTCTCTCGATGGGCCAGATGTCGCTCAGCATGTAAAAGAGCTGAAAGAAGATTTATTAAATGAGGAGCCAGAGGAAGAGCAGCTTGGGGAATTGCCGGAGGGAGGAGAATCTGAATCCCAGAATGAACCCCAAGGGCAAGAAGCGGGTGAAGGTCAAAAAGTAGAAATAGCTCCTCAAGAAGAAAAAGAAGAGATAAAACCATTAGAACCTTCAGAGCCTGAAGAAAATAGAGAAAAAGCGGAAGGGGAAGAGTCCGAATCCCAGAATGAACCCCAAGAGCAAGAAGCGGCCGAAGATCAAAAAGTAGAAACAACTCCTCAAGAAGAAAAAGAAGAGATAAAACCATTAGAACCTTCAGAACCTGAAGAAAATAAAGAAGAAACAGTGGAAACCCCTATGAGTATTCCTAACGAAGTTGAAGCCCCTATTAACGAAGAAGAAAAATTATCCGAACACCTCACTTCCAGCAGGGACGATGAGGGCACAGACCCTTTCTCCGCTGACGACACGTTATTTGAAGAAGAGGAGGGGGAAGAGCTCGCTGAGATTAATTTTGGTCTCGAAGAAACAGGGCGTTGGATGTTAAAAGTAGTGGGAGGACCCAATAATGGGGCAGAATTTTCTCTTCAGCCCTCTCATAACTACATTATAGGGACTGACCCTAACGCCTGCGACGTAGTTTTTCACGATACCAGCGTTTCCCGTTCACATGCCAAAATTACCCTTGATGAACAGGAACATCTTTTTATTGAAGATCTCAAAAGTCGCAATGGAACTCTGGTAGATGGAGAGCCTCTGAAAGAAAGAAAGCCTCTTCAAACCAATGTGCTTGTGACGATGGGCACTACCTCCTTTATTATTTTTGACCGAGAAGGTGAAATGCATACCATTATTTCACCTTTGCTCCCTTCTATTGTCAAAGTCCTTCAAAAAGAAGAGCCGCTAGCTGAACCGATTGCTGTCCCAGAAGAAGAGGCCGCCCCCTCTGTCGCAGACGTAGCCCTCCCCCCTTCTGAAGAGAAAAAGTTAGATACATCTGCGCACGCTTTGAGCGCCTTTATTTTAATTGCGATTATTACAGGACTTTTTGCCCTGGTTGGCATGGGAATTGCAACCCTCTTTCAAAGTAAGCCGGTAGAAAGGCAAGAAACGGCAGATTCCGAGAAAAAAATTGCAGAGGCATTAGCAATGTTTCCAGGTGTTAAGTATTCTTTTAATACGTCCACGGGAAGATTGCTTTTAGTGGGGCACGTTTTGACCGCAGTGGATCGGAATCAACTTTTGTATAATTTGCAGGGTTTGCCATTCATTAAAAGCTTAGACGATACAGGCATTGTCATTGACGAATATGTTTGGAAAGAGGTTAATCAGGTTTTATCCCGAAATCCTCTTTGGAAAGGAGTGACTGTCTATGCTCCCACTCCTGGACATTTCGTTTTATCTGGTTATTTGAAGACCCGTAAACAAGCTGAGCAATTATCCGATTCTTTAAGCTCAAGCTTTCCTTATTTAGACCTTTTAGAGAAAAAGGTAGTCGTGGAAGAGGATGTGGTTTCTAATGTATTATTTCAGTTGCAAGGTCAGGGGCTGAGGGACGTAAAAGTGTCCATGCAAGAAGGGCAGCTCACTTTGGGTGGAAATGTGGATCCAAAAAAACTGAAAACTTATGATGCGCTAGTGGAAGGATTTATGAAAATTCCAGGCGTGCGTTCCTTACAAAACCTAGTTGCTGAAAGAATGCCTGCTAGTGCTATTGAAAATATTACGAATCAGTACAGAGTCAATGGGTTTTCTAGCCAGGGGAATGCCCTAAGCGTGGTCATTAACGGCCGAATTTTACAGGCGAACGATGTCTTAGACGGAATGACAATTAAAGAGATTAGATCCCATATGATTCTGCTTGAAAAAGATGGGAGAAAATATCAGATTGATTTCTAAAAGGGGTGTAAACAAAAAATTTTAGCTCCCCTTGCAAGAATAACCTTGTTGTGGTAGAGTAAAATTAGTAAAGTGTTTTTATTGCTTGCATCGTATCAAGTTGAGGTATAAATGTTTGGACTTGAGAAACAAAAAAAAGATCAAAAAAGTGAAGAACTCCTATTCGAGATCGAAAAAGACCTAGCCGATCCGATGAGATTGCGAGCTTTAAAACAAAAAATTGAACTCCGCGTTCAAAAAGTTAAAGAGATTTTGAGAGGGGGAGAAAATAAAGAAGAGTTTGACCAGTATGGCGCTCTTCTGCATGGATACACCTCTATGCTTAAAGTTATTTCTCGGTATAAAGCAAAGAAATAAAGGGTGAGTGTTCAATAGGGGATCCATGGAAACCCATTTTGGGGTTTATTAAATACCCCGAAAGGAATAAAATGGAGATCCTATTGAACACTTATAATAAAAGATTTAAGTATGAAGCGATTCAGAAAGGAGGAGACCGAAAGGTTGCCTTAAGGAAATGGAATTTCCAGTATGAATCACTGGCAAACTTATTCTCCAGTAGTAATAAATCAATCTAGGAGGATACTATGACAAGCCCAGATCGTTTTGACGGGGTTAACATTCAATCAGGATTTAGTGTAAAAAGGCTATTTGAGGTTGTCAACGACGCCACTGTCAGTGCAAAGGCCAAATTACTTGAAATCAAAAATAGGCGTAGCGCGATAAGTATCGGCGATATGTTCGAAATGCAGATGTTAATGAACCACTTGTCCCAATTATCAGAAATGTCCACCGCGGTCGTCAGTGCTGCAAACTCAGCCATTACCAGAATGGCTCAAGGGATTAAAGGATAAGCGCCATAGGCTGTTGCAGTTTATGGCAAAGTGGCGAGCATTAGCTGTAAAGCTGTTGGTCGCCGCTCAAGCTGACGAATGGATGGAAAATTGGCTTAACCATGCAAAAAGGATGACCCGTGAATGGATAAGAAAAAGCTACATGACTTTTTAGATGACTTTCCTTTGCTTATCGAAGCTGGTTTTCTAGCCGTCAAGCAACTGGACGAAATCAGCGCAACACGCATTTTCCATGCAGCAGAAGCGATAAGTCCCGGACATACCGCACCTCAGATCGGGCTAGGTTATATTGCTTTAAATAAACTTGAAGTGAAGGAAGCTACCCGCATTTTTGAAGGTGTCATTCAGCAAGAGCCTGAAAATTACTTAGCTCAAACGTTTTTAGGCATTTGTTTTCTCATGACAAAGCCAAAAAGAAAGAAAGGCGAAAAATTGATTCGGGAAGTGGTCGATAAAGCCACAGACCCCACCATTAAAAATTTAGGGGAGATTTCTCTCGAATGGGCAGAAAAGGACCTTAATAAGAAAAAATCCCCTTTTTTTCCTGATCGAGAGGCAGAAAAAGAAGAGTCTAGTTCATCATAACCTGGATGAATGGTGGGTCGGAATTTCCAAGTATAACCAGGCGTGCATGATCGTTAACTCTCATGAATAAGGAAGTTAAATCATGGCTATAGAAAAAATAGAAAAAGTAAAAAAAATAAGTACGGCCCTTCTTCCGCAAGAGCCTATAGAAAAAATCCCGGATAGGGATCGTTTTGAAGCTTTGATGCGCCAACAAAATGATAAACAGGCGACTCAAACTCAAGACATAGCCAACGTGTCTCGCGAACAAAGCTCCTTAATTGAGGCTGTGGGAGAAGCAAATCGCACCGAGGTAAATGGGAATAAATACCCCTCTACAGAACAATTGGTTGCACAGACCCAAAGCGTTGTTAGCCAAATTGATTCTCTCAGGAATACGCTGGCCACCCCTAATCTTGAACTAAAAAGTTCTGTGCGCAATCTGTTGCGCAACAAGCTTTCGCATGTAGATGATAATTTAAGAGTTGCTCTGCAAAAAGCGGGGATTGAATATACGCCACCGGAAGCTGTTCCTGTTAAGGAAAATCCGATTGAGCATTTTTTGGGATTGTTAACCCATTCCCAATATCAATTGGAAAATCTTGCCAAGGATGTGCAAATTATGCATGCTAATCGCGCGGAAATTACGCCTGCTAACATGCTACTCATTCAAATCAAGGTGGGGTTTATTCAGCAAGAGATGGAATTTTTCACAAGCGTTCTGACCAAGTCACTCGATTCCACTAAAACGATCATGAACGTTCAAATTTAAGCTCGGCCGGTCAAGAGTCTTAGGAAGGTGTCATTGAAAAAGAGTTAAGACTCTTTTTGTGTAAGGATAGGTTATTTATTTAGCTAGACTCTTTTCAGGAAAGGGAAGCCACAATGTCTTTAGACGACGAATTTGATAAATTAATTGGCGAATTAGATGACGTACAGTTAACCACGGTGAACGGAAGAATTACCGAAACCGTGGGGATGCTAATCAAGGCGATTGTTCCGCAAGTTAAAATTGGGGAGGTATGCCTTGTCAAGAGAGAAGGGGAACCTCTTCTAACAGAAGTTGTCGGTTTCACGCGCGAGGAAGTTTTTCTTTCCCCTTTAGGAGAAATGACGGGGATTGGCCCTTCGTCAGAAGTTATTCCTACACGTCTCCCTTTACACATTAAAGTAGGGCCGCAACTCTTAGGGCGTGTTTTAAACGGGTTAGGTGAGCCCCTAGACGTAGCTACAAAAGGTCCTCTAGAACTCAACGAAATTTATCCGGTTATCCAAGCACCGCCAGATCCTTTAAAAAGAAAACGGATTACAGAGCCTATTTCTGTCGGGGTGCGGGCCATAGATGGGGTTTTAACGACGGGTTTAGGGCAGCGTGTTGGCATTTTTGCAGCTGCTGGTGGGGGTAAATCCACCACCCTCGGAATGATTGCGCGCAATGCCATGGCGGACGTGAATGTGATTAGTCTAATTGGTGAACGGGGACGAGAGCTGCGCGACTTTATTGAAAAAGACTTAGGCCCAGAAGGCCTTAAACGCTCCGTTTTAGTCGTTTCTACCTCAGACCAGGCTTCTCAGCTGCGTTTGAACGCGGCTTATGTGGGGACAGCGATTGCAGAATATTTCCGCGATCAAGGAAAATCGGTTATTTTAATGATGGACTCGGTGACACGTTTTGCGCGAGCTTTGCGTGAAGTGGGTCTAGCAGCGGGAGAGCCGCCTGCGCGGGCGGGTTATACGCCCTCTGTTTTCTCCACTTTGCCCAAGCTGTTAGAAAGAACGGGGAACTCAGATGTAGGCTCGATCACTGCCTTTTATACGATTTTAGTTGCAGGCGATGATATGAATGAACCGGTGGCAGATGAAGTGCGCTCTATTCTCGATGGGCACATTATTCTCTCTAGCGATCTTGCTCGCCAGTACCATTATCCTGCCATCGATGTTCTTTCCTCTGCAAGTCGGGTGATGCCCTCCATTGTACCTAAAGAGCATCTTCAACTGGTGGGAAAATTAAAAGAAGTCTTAGCAAATTATAAAAAAAACGAACTCTTGATTAAAATCGGGGAATATAAGCGAGGCGCCGATAAGGCAGGAGACTTTGCCATTGACCATATCGATAAGGTAAATAAATTCCTTAAACAAGGAGTGGATGAAAAATGCTCTTATCAGGAAACGATGCAACTGCTGCGCAGCATGTTTAAATGAGTCTTGACTTGAGGTAGCGAATTTATGGCTAAAGTGGTTTATCCTTTACAGCAGGTTCTTCAAGTTAAGGAAAAGCGAGTCGAAGAGGCGGAGAGGATAGTCGCTGATAAACAGGCAGCCCTTCAAAAAGAAAAGGAAATCCTTGCCAAGCGAGAAGAAGAGCGCGACAAAGTGCTAACCCATATGAAAGCAAAAATGGAACAATTGCGCTACGAGATGGATCATGGGACTACAAGTCCCAAAATTCAGCAAATGAGGGTGTACATTAAAGTTGTTCAAGAGCGTTTGAAAGTCGAAGAAAAAAAAGTTGCGGATCAAAAAGAGCAAGTGGCTGTTGCCGAAAAGAATCTGGAAAATGCCAAAGCAGAATTGAAGCGGAAACGTCAAGAAGTGGATAAACTCATGACGCATCGCAAAGACTGGCTATTAGAATTGAAGAAAGAAGAAGAGATTGTGGAAGGGCGTGAACAGGATGAACTGGGCTCGGTTATGTATATGATCCACCAAAGGAAATAAATTAGGTTTATAAGGGAGTATTAATATGGGACCAGATAATTTATCTAGCATCCGAGATGCGGATCGATATCGCAGTGAAGGCCCCGCAAGAAAGTTGCTTTCTGAGAAAGATTTAAAGGTGACTCCTAAAGATGAAGCCCGAGAAGATTCACAAAAAAAACAAAAAAATGTAGCGGACAAAGGAAAATTTGCCAAGGCAGTTGAGTCTGTAAATTTAAAGGCAAATCAAGAAGAAGATGCTCAGATTAAAACGGCGGTGCCTTCCCTTTTTGATTTGGCACGAGGAGACAAATCAAAAGAAGCAGAGCAGGGCACTGGGATACAAAGAAGTCTGCCTCAGCAGGGGACGCTACCTGATGAGAAGAGAGCCGAGCGGAGCGACGAACTTTTTGTTAGTCGGGCTAAAGCAGAGGCGGGAGCAGGAATTGACTCGAAGAAAAAGCATAGCCAACCCCTGGCGCAAGAGTTGCCTAATCAGCCCTTAGTCAATCCAATGGTTGCTAAAACGGAGCTGCCTTCTATTTATACGCCCATACCGCCTCTTGTTCAGCCTGTGAATATGCTCGAGCGAATCAAACAAATAGTTGACCAAATTGGGCAAATCGATCTATACAGCATAAAAGAAGGTGGCAAAACTGAAACTGCCATCACCTTGAGCGGAATTGGCAAAATGTTTGATGGAGCGAGAGTGGTGATCTCCAGCTTCGATAATGCCAAAAATGAATTTAATATTACTTTTGAAAATCTCACTCAACAAGCCAAGAACTTGCTGGACCTCCCTAAAAACCAAGAGGCCTTAATGCATGCTTTGGCGCAAAGAGGGGAGTGGATTGTTCATCAGGTGACAACGACCACGATTAGTGAACATCGCCCTTATCTTGGTGATACTCAATTGGCTAAAGAAGGCCGACATCAAGAAGAAGGGGGATTTGAAGGGCAAGGTCGCCAAAAAAGACCGAGAGGATAATAAAGAGCCTATTTGAATTAATTGCCATTTCGCTATAATTCTTCACACGTGTTGCTCTATTGATGGCAAATGAGAACCAACTTCAAAAAAGACTTTCATAATGACTGCTACTGCTTCATATTCATGGCTGAAACGCCTCTCTCCAGAATTCGTTCGCAAGGATGAAGTTCCTTTATTTGGCTATCCACCCCCTTTTCCTTGGGAAGCATTTGCTCAGCAATTGGCGCAAACTTTTCAATTAAAAGAAGTGACTTTTACTCCCTCTATGCCGGAGTGGAGAGAGGCGAAATCTCTCTTTTCTGATTTTGGCGAACCTTTTATTGCGCGAGAATTGAGGGTTTCCTCCATCGATGGTCCGATTTGGTGGGTGATGTCTCAGCAAGATCTCCTCTTTTTAATGGGATTTTTACTAAAAAAACAAACTCATCCCGAATTTGAAGCAGATCCTGATTTTTTAAGTGCGTTTGTTCAATTTCTCAGCCTAGAAGTGATCCATGCTTTTAAAAGCGTGGAGTTTGATCATTCTCTTTCGATTCAAATCAAAGATCCTTCTTCTCAGCCAGAAGAGAGTGCCCTATGCCTGGATGTCACTGCAAAGGTTTCTGCTGAACATGCGGTAAAAGGTAGACTGGTGTTATCTGAGCCGTTTTACAAACAATGGAAAGCTCATTACGCCCAAGTTAACGCAAATGCTGCTTATCAAGCTCCCAATGCGGATTATTTGGAAGTTATTGTGCATTTAGAAGCAGGTAAGACCACCTTGAAAGCTGGCGAATGGAAAAAAATGGCTCCAGGAGATCTCCTGATATTGGATTCTTGTACGTTAAAACCCGGAGATAACAATGGCAGGGTCTTGCTAACAATTAATGGAAAGCCTTTTTTCCGAGGAAAATTAAAACAGGGGAATTTAAAAATTTTAGAATATCCCCTTTATCATGAGGTAACGGAGCCTATGGCAAAAAATCATTCTGACTATGACGACGACGAATTTGATGAGCACGAAGACTCTGAATTTAATGAAACAGAAGAAGAAGAGACCGATTCTGATTACGATGAAGATGACGAATATACCGACCATGAAGATGAGGAGGAAGAGTATACTGACGATGACTCCCTGATGGATCAGGAAGAGGTAACGGAGTCTGAAACGCATGAAGACGAAATCTCTGATGTTGAAGAATCTACTGAGCATGAGGCTGAAGAAGATGCACAAGTTGAAACTGAGAAAGAAGCTGTACCTGCAACAAAACAAGCCGCGCCATCCATCGATGATATCCCTGTAGTGGTTACGGCAGAGGTAGGGCGAATCCAAATGACAGTTAAAAAGCTTGTTGAGCTTCAACCAGGAAACCTTTTAGAGTTAAACGTTCATCCTGAAGATGGGATCGATCTGGTTGTCAATGGCAAGAGAGTTGCTCGCGGAGAGTTGCTGACAATCGGCGAAGCTTTAGGAGTACGGGTGCTTGAAATTGGCTGATAAACTCCATGAGGGGTTGGTTGTTCTTAAGCTCAAGTCACTTTTTCCTTAACCGAAGGTTATTTTTCTTAGAAAGAAGGGATTGGCTATTTTTTGACGAAAAACCCTTGTTATGCATGCTAAACTCTCTTTAGATTTCTAGGAACCAACACCTCAAGTTCTGGTTAGAAGGGAGGGGCCCTTAACGCCTTTTGTGCCAGTAAAATTTTAAAAATTGGGCCAGCTAGTAGCCCTAAATTCCTTAAGCATAGCTTCCCTTTTATACTTGATGAGTGACGATTTTCACAAAAATATCACACGCCCGGGGCTGCTTCCTCCTTTGCCGGCAGAAGCCCATCTGGAAGTTCCGAAAAAAGTGGGCCCCTACAAAATCGAATGCCTCTTGCAAAAAGGGGGAATGAGTCTCTTATATCTGGGAACCCATCCCGAAACTAAAGAACCTCTAGTCATCAAAGTTCTCTCTCCTAAATTTCTGAGCCATCCTGAAGCGATCCGCAGCTTTCAGCACGAGGCGGAAGTTATCGCTCTTACAGAAGATCCCAATATTGTAAAAATCTATGGACATGGCCGATGGGAAGGGGGGCTCTATATTGCCATGGAATTTGTGCAGGGGATCTCTTTGCGGCAATATCTTCTGCAAAATCCTATTTCTTTAAAAAAAGCGATTGAGATAATCATTGATATCGCTTATACCCTTTGCCATTTGCATACTCGGGGAATTATCCATCGAGACATTAAACCGGAAAATATCTTAATAACAGATGCGGGTGGAATTAAGCTGATCGATTTTGGCATTGCGCAAAAGTTGACTGATCAAAAAGCTGCGCTAAGTATGGCTCCTCCTCGCTTGGTTGGAACGCCCATTTACATGAGCCCAGAGCAGAAAGAAAACCCGGAGTCTGTTTCTTTTCCTTCTGATATTTACTCTTTAGCAATTATTGCCTACGAGCTTGTGCTTGGAAAGCTAAGTTATGGACAAATCCATTTATCTCTCATGCCGAGGTCCTTGCAAAAGATCTTAAGCAGAGCTTTGCAAGCAAAGCCAGAAGATCGTTATCAAGATATTGTCGATTTTATAGCGGATTTGTCGGCTTATTTACATTCCCCTCAGTTGCAAAAAGAGCAAAAAAGTGGGGACCGGCTAAGCGAGCTGTCTGAAAGCCTTAAACATGCTCAAACGTTGCTATTTCCTGACAAGATTCCTTTCTGGCCTCATGTTGAGGTGGGAATTGCAAACTATAAAGGGACGCGGGTTTTTGGGGTTTTTTACGATCTATTTGAGATTCCCGGCGGGTATGCCATTTTGATGGGAGAGTCTTCTGAAAAAACAGAAGCGAGTGTCCTTTATACGGCCACTTTGCGAGGAATGGGCCGTGCCCTAGGGCAAATGCGTAAAACCCCTCAAGAGTTTGCGGCAAAATTAAATGATGTGCTCATTCACGATACGAGCCGGCAGATTTTCAATTTAAATTATTTGATTTTATTGCCTTCGGAAAATCGCTTTTACTACATTTCATGTGGACATGGGCACTTGTGGTTGGCTTCTCCTCGGGCTCCGACCCCTGTAAAAGTTTGTTCTGAAAATTTACCACTGGGGATTGATCCTGAAGCCAAATTTATCCATATCACTCAGCAGTGGGAGGTAGGGGATATGTTGGTCTTAGATAGTTTAACTCCCGTTCCTTCTTCTCATAAGGGGCAAGCGCCTCTTACAGAAGAGGCTATTAAGCGCGCCCTTTATGAAAATCGGGATTTAAGCCCCCAAAAACAGGCCGAGCATCTTCTTAGGATAGCTAAAAGTTCGTCCCCTGAAGCTATTCTAAATTGGCCTATTTCCTTCCTTAGCATTTTTCGCCAAAAATAGAGCTCAAAAGTCGCAAAAAAGCCCTTTATTCATTTTTCTTTTCCCCTTTTCTGAAAAATGTTGCGTCCAAGAGGTAAATTATGCCAATCTTATGGAGCTAATAAACTGAGCAGGGGATTTTTTATTCCCCTAAGTTCTGGGTAACTTTGACATACAGGGCCTAATTTTTTTGTAACGAATAGCTGTCAGCTAAGTTAAAAGTGACTGAAAATCAAGAGAAAAAATCTAGCTTTGGTTTAATAGACATAAGCTCGCATCCTTTTAGCTTAAGGGGATCGGAATAAAGAGTAATTTTAACCGTGTGCGATTTTTAGTGGAAAATAATTGGTTCGTTTTGGAATAACTACTTTTTTTACAAAAGATAGCTGAATTCCCTTTCGACAACAGATACAGCAAGCATTATGAAAAAAAAATTACTACCCGTTATTTCTAGCAGCCTTTTTATTCTGGCGGCGCTTTCGCTAGAACAAAATTTTTTACATGGTCGCGAGTTTGATCAAAGCTCCTTCCCTTTGAAGAGAGAGCAAGAGGCCAGGGAAAAATCTCATTTGACTGCTAAAGAACTCGAAGAGTTAGAAGAGATGGGGTGGAAAGTTGAAGGAGAGCAAATTCTTCCACTTTCCCAGCCATATGATTCGCAGCATGTTTCAGAAAGGAAAAATACCTTGCCAGCAGAAAATCCCCTTGGAAGAGGAGCTGCGAACGAAGGTTTTTCTGAATCCTTAATTGCAGAAGCTTCCCCCTCCACTTCTGAAGTTAGCGTGAAACAGCCTCTACTAGAACCTCCTGTCAAAGAAGAGCTTGCGGTTCGATCAGATCAGCCTCAGCCTCCTGTGAGGCTTATTTCTATTAATTTTAACAACGTGCATGTGGTCGAATATATTCGCTTTGTCAGCCGCATATCGGGTAAAAATTTTATCTTCGATGAAGCAGATCTGGACTTCAACATCACTGTCATTGCAGAAGAAGCGACGACTGTGGAGAATGTTTTGGCGGCTCTTTTTCAAGAGCTTCGCGTGCATGAATTAACGATATTAGAAGAGGGGAATAACATCCTCATTCACAAGAATCCAAATGTCAGCAGTATTTCCACGGTGGGGATGGGAGACGTTGTTCCTGGAAATTCTGAACTTGTGACCCAGGTATTTTATCTGAATTCATTGGCCCCAGCTAAAGCAGCCGCAGTTATTCGGCCCTTAACTTCGGCCAAAGCGATTGTGGAAATTTTAGAAAATAGCAACAATCTGATTGTAACAGATTTAACCAGCAATGTCAGATTGATTGCAAAATTGCTAAAATCCCTAGACGCCCCTGCTGGAGGAGTTGTTTTGGGCCAATATGTGGTTAAAAATAGCTCTGTAGATACGCTGGTTGAGCTGATTCAACAGATCATGCTTCCTATCGCCCAAGAACAGCAGCTCACTTTTGTGCCCCAACCTAAAGCCAGCAGCATTTTTATTGTGTCCTCTCCGTATTTGGTAGAAAAGTCCATTTCCATGTTGCAACGGTTAGACCAGAAGCAAGGCACGACTCGCATTTATGAAATGAAAGATTTAAAAGTGCAAGAAAGAGCCATAAGCACGGCTGAAGGAGTGACTCTCCCGGGAATTGCCGGCGAAAATCAAGCGATGGGAGGGTGGGATTTAGATCCTCAAGGTAATTGGGTATTTAAACCTAGCTTGCCTCAAGCACCAGAAAATTCTCCTAAAGGGACTTGGTACAAAGATAAAAAAGGAAACTGGTTTTTCGTTCCTGAAGGCTTAACGCCACCTCCTTCTTCCACGCAAGAGACGCTCGAACGTGTGCCAAAAGGGCGGTGGGAAAAGGATCTGATTGGAGATTGGACCTTCCGATTGGGTTCTGGCGAATCTATTTCAGCCGAGCCCATATTTCGAAATGTTCCTCTGGCACCTGACCTTCCTTTAGGAGATATTGAAAGAACAAAGTTTTTTATTCATAAACTTCAATATCGAAAAGGTGCAGATATTCAACAAGCTCTTTCACTCATTGGAGCTAGCTTAGATCGCCGAGGACAAAGCAACGAGGACCTTGTGGCTACGATCAATACCGTTCAATGGTTGGAATCTTCTAATTCTTTGATTTTTACCGGGACAGTTGATGCAATTCGAAAGCTGGAAGAATTGATAGGGGAGCTAGATACCCCCCTGCGGCAGGTCTTTATCGAAATGTTGATTTTGGATACCACGTTAGATGATTCTTTACAATATGGTGTCAATTGGGGAACACGCTTCGGCGATGAGAACGTGTCAGGTTCGCAAGCCTTTTTGTCCGATGCGTCCACATTGCCAGGCGCTTTAGATACCTCGGGAATTAGGAGTGGGGCCCTTTTAAGCCCAAATGCAAGTAGCTTGGCTAGGGTTTCAGGTTTTAATTTAGGCGTCATTGGCCAGAGTGTTTCGCTCGGAAAGCTGACTTTTAATTCGATCGGGGCGCTTGTCAAGGCCATTCATGATAAGATCAATACTAACATTATCATGAATCCAAAAATCTTGACCGAAGACAATGTCACGGCTGAGGTTTTTGTGGGGTATAATACCCCCTTCCAAACTCAATCTATCTCAAACGTAGGGGGGACGCCGATTGCGAATAATTTTGAATTCCGCAACGTGGGCACAACCTTCAAAGTGACCCCATTCTTAGGTAATAGCAATGTGGTCACCTTGGAAATTAGAGAAGAAGTTAGCAGCGTAGCCTCTACCTCGTCATCAAATGTTTTAACTTCCTCGCTTCCCGGTCCAACTACCCGCTTAAGCCGTACAACCACACGTGTGCACGTACCCGATAAGTATTTCCTGGTTTTAAGTGGAATGATGCAAGATGAGGAAACTAGACGCAAGGTGTCTGTTCCTTGTTTAGGAGGTCTGCCCCTGATCGGTGCAGCATTTAATGATAAGACTGTGGGCGACACTAAGCGCAACATTATGATCTTTATACGCCCACAAATCATCGATACAGAAGAAGAAGTTCAAAAACTGACCAAACATCAGCAAGATATCTTCCGCTATAAAAATGAGACCAAGAAAAGTTGGAAGTTTGAAGTGGATGAAGCCTTAGATTTTTTCAATATTAAATCTAAGGAGCCATACCAAGAGGGTAGTTCGTGCGAAACTTTTGATAGGGATTGCAGCTAAAATGGAACGCTTCCTCTCTAAGTTTGTTTTCCAGAAAAGTTATTTCAAATCCCTTTTTCTGGGAATGGGGATTTTTTTGTGGAGCGGATGTCAGCCCGTTAATAGCCAGCTTGATCCGATGGTTCTCTACTCTCCACCTAAAAATTATATCCAGCATCTTCCCTCTCCTTTTGCTGAGGTGACAGAGGAAGAGCTAAGGCAACCGTGGGGAAAAGAGCTTTTGATTGGGCAGTCGTTTGCACGTGAGATTGATCTTTACCGAGCTATCACCTCTTTTAAGAGAGCCTTAATTTTACTTCCCGCTTCGAAATTGGATAGGTGCTTACAAATTGAGTATGAGATTGTCCTTTGTTACTATTTTGGACAAAAATATGCGGAGGCAATTGAAGCATTCGAGGATAGCCGGTTATTTCAAGCTACAGCAGATTTCCCCGCTTTCAATGAGCTGGTGTTAGTTTTATACGAAAGCTATGAAAAATTAGGGCAAGTAGAAAAAGCTCGCTCGATTTTAGATTTATTGCAGCAATCTGACGCGCAAAAAGCTCAAATGATTCAGCTATCAACTGCACTTGCCCATGCTGATTTCGCTGGAATCGCAACTTACAGCCAAGGGCTTCAAAGCCAGAAATCTGTTGACCATTTTTTGCGTGATTTTCAGCTGGGGGCAAAGTCTGTTAGAAAAGCCCAACTTCTAAATGCAGCCCTTCCAGGAGCTGGCTATTGGTATGTGGGGCAAAAAAAATCTGCCCTGACCTCCTTTTTAATTAATGCGCTTTTTATAGCGGCTGCTTATCAATTTTTTGATCACGGCCATATAGCAGCCGGGCTCATCACAACCAGTTTTGAGATGGGGTGGTATTTCGGAGGAATTAATGGGGCTGGCTTAGAGGCAAAGCAGTATAATCATTATCTGTATCAAACAGGTGTGGAGAAAATGATGGTAAACGAGGGCCTATTCCCTGTTCTTTTATTTCAAGCATCGTTTTAAGAGTATTTATGAAAATGTTTTTTTGGCTTTTACGTTTGAGTGTACTAATCCCTATTTTTCTGACTGGACATCTTAGTGGAAATCAGGAGCCTGGCCTACGGGTAGGTGAAAAGGGGGTCCCTAAAAATGGACGCAATTTGAGAAAAAATAAGCGAGCTGCCAACAAGAAACTAAATTCTGCCCACAAAGAAATGGAAGATTTAGAAGCAATGGGATGGGAAATTCAGCCGCACCCTTTTTTGCCTATGACCGAAAAAGAGTTTGCAAAAACTCCAGAAATTGCAGCTGCCGATGCTCCTGAAATGACCATACAGGCTCCTCTTGGGGGGGCTCTAGATCAGGAGGGAGAACAAACGCTTCCCCCAGCACCTTCTTTAGAAGGCGATCTGCAGCCAGAGAAAAAGAACCTTCCTGCAGATAGTGCCAATATTTTCGATGCGGGCGATGAGGAGGAGGTGCCGCAAGAAGAAACAAAAGCTCCCCTCGATGCTTCGAAGAGTGTGATCATTAATTTTAACAATATTCAGGTGATAGAATACATTCGCTTTGTTAGCAGGCTTTCTGGAAAAAACTTTGTGGTGGATGAAGCAGACTTAGACTTCAACGTCACTGTGGTCTCAGAAGAACCCGCCACGGTAGAGAGTATTTTGGCTGCGCTTATCCAAGAATTGCGTTCCCATGATTTAACGATCTTAGAAGAGGGAAACAACATTGTGATTCATAAAAATCCCAACGTGTCAAATATCTCCGCGGTGGGAGCAGGAAATTTCATCCCCCAAGGTTCTGAAGTGGTAACTCAAGTGTTTCATCTCAACACTTTAGATCCTGCTAAGGCGGCGGCTGTTATTCGGCCTCTTACCTCCACAGTGGCCTCTGTGGAAGTTTTGGAAAAGAGCAACAACATGATTGTCACAGACCTGGTAAACAATGTCAAACAAATTGCTCAGCTCATTCGATCTTTAGACGCTCCTTCAGGCGGGCTGGTAGTTGGCCAGTATGTGGTTAAATATAGCGCGCTTGATGCGATGGTTGACCTTGCTCAGCAATTGATGCTTCCGATTGCGCAAGAGCAGGAATTTACGTTGGTTCCCCATGAGGATGCTAATAGCATTTTCATCGTATCCACCCCTTTTCTGGTAGAGAAAACCATTTCTGTTTTACAGCGGTTAGATCAACGTCAAGGAATGACGCGCATTTATGAAATGCACGAGCTTAAATTACAGGGAGAGGTAGCAGGCGCAGCAGAAGGAAAAGCCCTTCCAGGAATTGCTATGGAAAAACAAGGGATGGGTAAATGGGATTTAGATACTCAAGGAAACTGGATTTTTAAACCTGTCGGTGTGCTACCGGAAGGGGAAGAAATTCCTGCCGGAAAATGGTACAAAGATGGCAATGGAAATTGGCATTTTGTTCCAGAGGGAGCACCTTCGCCTTTTGCCCCCGAAGATGCTTTAGAACGGGCTCCTGAAGGAGATTGGGAAAAAGATGAGGAGAAGAATTGGGTATTTCGCTTAGGTTCCGGAGAGTCAATTTCGGCAGAACCCATTTTTAGGCATTTAAAACCGGCTCCCGATCTTCCGCTGGGAGACATTGAAAGAACAAAGTTTTTTATTCATAAGTTGCAATACCGTAAAGGGTCAGATATTCAACAAGCCCTTTCCCAAATCGCGACAAGCTTACAGCAATTAGGGACAGGCAATGAGGATCTTATCGCGACTATTGAGACAGTGCAATGGCTAGAGGCTTCCAATTCTTTAATTTTTACAGGGACAGCTACCTCCATCAGAAAAGTGGAAGAGCTGATTGCTGAAATCGATACGCCGTTGCGTCAGGTGTTTATTGAAATGCTTATCCTCGACTCCTCTCTTGATGAATCGCTAAACTATGGGGTCAATTGGGGGACACGCTATGGGGGTGGAAATAGCGCTGGATCGCAAGCCTTTTTGTCAGCTGCCTCAAACTTGCCGGGGGGACTGGATACTGCTGGGATTGCCAGCGCCAATGGCGTAAGTACTGGAGAAGTTTTAACGCCGAGTGGCAGCAGTTTGGCAAGAACTCCTGGGTATAACCTAGGAATCGTAGGACAAAGTGTTTCGCTTGGAAACTTGACTTTCCAAACGTTTGGGGCATTAGTGAAAGCGATCCATGATAGAACTGGCACAAACATTGTGATGAATCCGAAAATTTTGGCTGAAGACAATGTGACGGCAGAAGTTTTTGTAGGCTTAAATACCCAATATCAGACGCAGTCTATCTCAAATGACCAAGGGAGTGTCATTACGACAAATTTTGAATATCGAAACGTGGGGACCACCTTAAAAATTACGCCCTTCTTAGGAAGTAATAACATTATCACCCTTGAAATTAAACAGGAAGTGAGCAGCGTTGCTTCTACCACGAATGCTCAGGCTTTGAATAACATCAGTCCTGGTCCTACCACGCGCCTCAGCCGTACGACCACGCGTGTGCACGTCCCCGATAAGTATTTTTTAGTGATCAGCGGCATGGTACAAGACCAAGAGACACGCCGACGTGTCAGTATTCCTTGCTTAGGTGGGCTCCCAATCATTGGGGCAGCTTTCTCCGATAAAAATGTAATCGATGAAAAGCGTAATTTGATGATTTTTATTCGGCCGCAGATCATCGATACAGAAGAAGAAATTCAAAAATTGACCAAGCACCAGCAAGATATTTTCCGTTATAAAAACCAATCTAAAAGAAGCTGGAAATACGAAGTGGACGAAGCTCTTGATTTCTTTAATCTCCGCTCTACTGAAAAATATGAAACAGGCGCTGGCTTGGAGGCAAGCCTTTTATAATGCCTAAACGATTGGTTTTCCTATGCTGTCTGGCTATTTCATCCTTTCTTCAAGCTAATCCTTGGGGAAAGGATGCGGATTTAGCATGCAAACAGATTGCCATCCAACCACAGGCGGTTTGTAAAACGCCCTTATTAGGATATGTAGGGGAAAAGATCATTCAGTTTCACCAAAAGGTGATTTCTCCAGCAGATGGTCCACGCAGCCATTTTATTCCAAGTAGCTCACAATATATGCTCGACGCTATGCGCAAATATGGGTTTTTTCAAGGTTTTGCCATGGGATGTGATCGACTCATGCGTGAAAACGATGACAGGTGGGTTTACCCTACGACGAGTGATGCAGTAGGAAACCTCATGAAATGGGACCCTGTCCCTTAGCTCTCCATTCTTTTGACAAGATTTCAGCCTTTTATAACTTCTTTACTTTACTTAAGTTCGATTACCCTACCTTCACCCAAGCAAAGAGAAATAGATTTTTGGGCGTTGACCAAGAAGAGTTCGCGCAGGTTGCGGGCGGAGGCGGATACTTTTGAATGAAAATCCTTTAACTTTTAGGGATAAGGGAAGACTCTTAGAAAAAAAGCGGGGGAAGTTAGGACCTTTAACGAAATAATCGCTGTTTCCTAAGCCGTTTTTTGTGCCGCTAATTTGTAGCAAGTGGTACTCATTGCTTAGGAATTAAATTTTTTACTTGAAATTATTTTATAATAGGATGTAAGCTTTGGTTTGTTTTTGATTATTAAACCAGGATGATTAAATGTCTAAACTCAGTTTTTTTACCCCTGTGGCTTATAAAACTGTGCCTCAATCTATTGAATTAAAGCTCCTTGAAAAAGTAGATAACTATTTCTACTTAGGAGGGAAAAAAGCTTATGTCATTCAAGGAAGTGCAAAAACTGAGCAAAAAGAAGTTGTTCTTTGTGAGTCCACATCTTCCCTGTTAACAAGAATAGGAAAAGTGCTTTCTTATTTTACACTCGTTGTTCCACTCGCTATGCTTATAGTAAAGTCTACTTTACGTTCAAAGCACAGCTTTAATCTTATTGATGCAAAGCAAAAATTAGAAGAAGGGATAAATTTCTCGGAGGAGACGGCGGCTAAAATTCAACTTCTTATTCCAAAGATCATTCACCGACAACGGGATGAGGCTATAGAGTGGTTAGCAGATAATTATAATTTGGTTTTCAAACTTAAAGAAGTTCCGGATGTGGTTTATAAAATGGCTTTTCCCGGAGTATCTATTCTAATTGGCAAAAAGCTGCTAAATGCTAAAGCCCGTAGCGATAATCGCTTTGCTAATATGGTTAAAGCGCAAGAAGTTTGCTTGGCCCATGGTCTAGGTCTTTTAAGGATACCGCATGCCAAAAAAATCGAGGTAGAAGCTGGAGGGACAAGATATACTCTTATTGCGGAAGAAAACTTAGATTTTGCTTCTGAAGAGAGTGCCCAGGAAGCACTTTACCATAAGTATTCTACCGAATTAAACGAAACGGCACGCCAGCTCGCTGTCTTCGTGGCAAACACAGGTTTTAATGATGTGACATGGCGCAATATCCCTCTCTTAAACGAAGCAGATGGGTTCCATGGCCCTAGGCGGGTGGCTCTGATTGATCTAGAGCACATGGAGAATGCTGCCAATGGTTTTATAGGGGATGCTAACGGAAGCCGTGGTTTGATAGGGTGTGTGTCTGAAGAGCAGATTGATAGGGTGATTGCAGAAGCAAGCAAACAAGGGGTAACGCTCTCGAGAGCACAAGTTTTGGATGCTAAAAAACGTCGTCTGCAAAAACTTGAGGAGGATAGCAGGCTGCGCACTTTTTATGCCAACAAGGGGATTACCACTGGTCAAGAACCGATACAAGTTGACTTGGACTCTTTAGGATTAGACTTAGAAGAAGAAGGGCAAATTCGTGTATCGGTAGTTGACAAAAGCGGCAAGCTTAGTTGGGAGGAAAAACCGGTGACTTTAGGAAAAGCTGCTGAAGATGTGATTGCTGAAATTACTAGGCTCATCGGGAAAAGCCCTGATAATGCCTCGATACAAGGTAAGCGTTATGGTGTTTTGAATACACATGAAGAGCCTTTTATGACATATAATTGGCTTGGCCTTCCACGTGAAAGGATGATAACCAATGAGGAAGAAGAAAAGCAATTGTGGCTTTATCGTATCGTTCAGGCCCTTGTGGATAAGGGGCATATCTTTAAATTGGATAAGGTTAATGGGCATGGTTACTTTATTCAAGCTTAATGCAGGCATATGAAGGATACAAGCAAATAAGCTTGTCTATTACAATTTTTTTTATTTTTTAAGCTATACCCTCTCCCTCAAGCAAAGATAGTGCATCGATTATTTTAAATGCCAGAAATGTGCGAAGGATATTATCCTGAGCCCGATGCCTTAATAGGGCACGTCGGGATCTAACGAGGGGGGAGATTCGAGTGATCGACTCCTCTACTCACTTCTCGCTTTTTCTTTCCTACAAACTTAAAATCAAATCTGCGCAGTACTTTTTTATTCCTTTGCTATGGAGTCTCCTCTCCATAGCATTTAAGGATTTTATCCCTTTTCTTTAACTGACTTGTTCAAACATTAATAAGCGCTTTTCGGTTTGGAAAAAAACCTTAAAAAATCTCGAAATTTATCCTTTAAAGATTGAAAGACCGAGGTGGCTTTTTGATCACTTTTAATTTTATTTTCTAAGTCTGCAAATTTTTCATTTAAACTCCTATGTTCTTCAGAATTTTTTTCCAAATAACCTAATTCTATCGAACGTCTTAATTCGAAATGCGCCTTATTTACAAGCTTCAAAGCATTCTCCTTGTTTCTTTCCTTTTCTAAGTTGCCTTCTGCTGCGTTCAGCAAAGCAATTGCTTTGATTAGCGGGATAGGAAAAATTTGATCCAATACGACTAAGGTATTAAGCGCTGTTTCTAAAGCCAAACACGCCTCTGAAGGTTGGTTCAATTCCAACAATCTTGCGGCTTCTTTGAGCACTTCAGGATAATAAGCAAGGGGCAAACAATCGATAGTAACATGAATCTCGCTTCTTAAGAGGTTGAGCAAGGCACGGCTGGAAGGATAATTTTTATGGTTGATCGCTCTTTTAATGAGCATCTCAATTCCGTTTATCTCATTTAGATCTGTCGGTGCAACATCACTCACTCGAATGATAAAATCTACAGGTAGTAAAGCACTCCTGGGATGACGAGCTAACAAGATATCACTTTTACCTGTGGCTCTCTCAAGAGCAGATAAAGCTTCAGCATTTTGTTTACTCTTAATAAAATTAATAGCCCTCTTTGTATCCTCTACAATAGAAATGGCTTCAGGCACAAGATTTTTTTGAACTTCATCTTTAGCTTGCTGGGTCTGGTGATGTATATCTTTTTGGATTTGCTCGTGAGCTTGAGAGGGAGAGAGATTAGAAGAATCTACTTCTGCGGTTAAATGAGTTATACAAGCTATAAAACCCACAATTGTGCTCATATGTATTTTAAAGTACATTAGGAACCTCCTTTTCTAACTTTTGTTATAATGGTGTTTAACTGTAATTTCATTAACAACCCCTAATACTCCTGCTAGACTGCGTACCGAAATCTCTGCTTCCTCTTTTTAAAAAGGGAAGTCTACTTCCCCCGATAAGGTTACTACTGATATCTTTATTTTATCGGAGGGGATTAATACGTTCCAACGTACGCTTTAGCAATATCCATATTTATGAGCTTTGCTGTCTTAACTGGGGCGACTATTAATTTCTTCACTACGGCTTTAACGCTAGGTATTTTCTTTATTTCCTCTTCAAGCGCAGATTTGGCTGTAAGACTTGTTACCTTTCCATCTAAGCGAGCTATCCTTCCCCCGACTTAAACAAACACATCCCCTGTATCTAAGTGAAGGGAATCCAATTTAGTAAGAATGTTTTTGCAAATTTCAAAATCTTTCTCTCACTACCTCTTTTGTCTCATCTGCAAAGATGAGAGGGGCCTTACGATAATGTGATTGATAAAGTAATAATCCCATCCTTGGCCCCCATAGCCACATGAGATGCATCCCAGTAAGGCATAGAATCAAGCTAAGAGCGAATTTTTTTATATAATCCTGTGTTATTTTTCATAGACTTTCTCCTCTCTAAAATTTCCGCATTACTCAAGGAATCGACTAGTGCCCCCAAACGATTTAGCCTAAGAATCTATAAGAACAACGTCGCCATCGCTATTTTGGACCAAAAAAAAGGATATCTCTTTACCTAGCTTACAAATAGCTAGGATTGCTTATCTGAAAACATTCTTAAGTTGGATCTGGTTGCATAAATCCATTAAATACTAGGCTTTTAAACAAGCCGGCTTATTGTCTATTTTCTCAAGCTGCAGTCCAATAACTCAGAGCCATCGCTAGCTTTGTCCTGAGGAACTAAACGAATTAGGAATAGGCCATCTCGGGACCATCCATGCAATAAGCAATAAGTGGTAAGAGAAATCCTCAAAGAGTAGGAAGAGGAGGATGATAGACAGTTTGAATCATGAGCGGACAAAAGTTTCATTGTGAGAATAAAATTAAATAAATAGCGAGGCCTTCTTTTACGCCCCGTTTGCTTACTTTCCTGCCATCCATCCATTGCTTGATTGGAAAGCCCTAAAGTTATGCTTTCTTTTTGAGCTTAAGCTTTTTTGTAGCGGGATCTGTTGTATCTGTAATAAGTGAGCTTTTTTCATAGCCTGTCTAAACTTTTTGCAGCAAGCTAAGTTTACAGCTCTTAGGTATTAAAGGGCTAATTTACTGCAGGCGTTCTATCCTATCTCCCCATTTACGCAACAACGCCATTAAGTGGCGTGAAATTTTTTAAATCCTCCTTTTGTTAAAAAAGTTTGAGTTAATTTTGTCAGAATTTGAATGAGATTTAATTTTCATATTTGAATTGTTTTCATTTAATTAAAAACCCAAACAAGCTAGAAATTTCGCCATGAGATCAACTACTTTCCATCCGTTTGATCTTCCTTTCTCGATAGGCCTGCTTGAGCTCTTGAATGAGCTGAGCGGAGCTATGGTAAATAACGTCCTCCACTTCATCAATTAAATCGAAGAAGTCTAGATTTGCTAACTTTGCCCTATCGCTCTCGAAAAAATCGATAGCCATCTCTTTGCCCATGGGAAAGGGGGTTTTTTGAGGAGCTGCTTCAATATTGGGAGCTGGGAATCCTTCTGTTTGTGGTTGATTTTGGGCGTTTTCTTGCTTTTCTGAATTTTTTGGTTGAGAGGGTTTTGAGTTGAAATTATTACTCATTTTATTTACCCCTTTATCTATGAATTAATTTTCTATACTTATAAAATACTGTATTCCCCCTACAAATTCTGTGCAAGGCAAAATTACAAAAGTTTTATAAAGTTTTCTAACTTATTTTATATTAGAAATTTAACGGGTTTTATTTATACACTTAGTTATTCGCATTTAATTGAAAATCAATAAAAATGTGAGAGTTTGCCATCAATTCCATTACTTTCCATTCGCTTGAATTTCTTTTTCCAAATAAGTCACGTTTGAGCTCATAGATAATTAAAAAGGGGATCTTCGAAGAATTATTTCCCTATTTTAAAGTTTAAAGCGTCTGCGTTTGCTATCGCTAGGGGTGGGGTTGCTTTAATTGGAACGCCAATTTAATGTAAGGCAAGCTCAAGCATAACCCAAAAGCCTTGCGTCCTGAATTTCTTTATTTGAAAAGAACAGTCTAGGCTTGTTAGGGATTAAGCAATAATTAGCTATACCTGCCATTTAGATTACTAAGAAAGTTCCAACGACTAGCGATGACGATGATGCTCGATCTGACAGCTGCTTTTGAGAAGATTAATGACGCTTTCAATAATAGCCCTTTTTCTCAGCATTAATTTATCTACCCATGTGATTAATTTGTTTCTCATCTTCTTTTTTACTTTTGTAAACAACAGGATTCCAGTTTTCAGTAAGGCATTCACAAGTTTTTCAGAAATATACTCTCGATCTGCAAAAGCTTTTCCCTTTAAGCCCTTTACCATTCCTGGAATAGGTTTTCGATCATCGGTATTGCCTGATGTCAATTTAAATGCTACAATTTCGGCATGATGATTAATGACTAAATGAAGCTTAAAATCAAAGAACCATCCTATGGTGGTTTTACCCCACTTAGCTTGTTCTTTGAAGGTGCGATGTGAAGATGCTCGCTTGACATGATAAACAGTTAAGACTGTGGAATCTATGAATAGAATTCCTTCACATACACCCTGATGTTCTTTTATAAAACAAAACATGGGAAAAAAGGCTTTAGAAGTCAATTGCACAAAGCGTAAATACCCTACCAGATTGGGAAACAAATGCTTCAAGTTTGTTTTCATGTGGTTGATATAGAAATGCTTAAATGTTCTGCAATTAGAGCGAAGGAATAACAAAAGAATAGTTAATACTTCGCTAAGGGACGTCCTAAAAGCTCTTTTTCGAATTTTTGGCTTAGTATACTCAATATGCTTTTCGGAACACATTTTTTGGAACCTGTGGCAGAAGTCATCAACCAGACAAAATAGTTCAATAATCGCAAGCTCATCCATTTTGGGCCTTTTTCGTTAGCTTTTTTGTGTTGGAAAACAAAACTTCTAACAGAAATAAGGTCCTTTTTTCAATAATTCTAATTCAAAATATTGCCTGAAGCTCGCTTACATTAAATTGGCGTTAATTGGAAAACAGTTGTATTACTTCTACTTCTAACTTAGGAGAATAGGCATTGTCTAACAAATGATGAGCTATGATTGATACAGATACTTGATAGCCTCTTTCAAGGCATACTAGGGCTGTATGCCTTCTCACTTAATGGCAAGTTAAACTTTATGATCGCCTAATTAAACTTTTTCAACCCCATAAAATTTTAAGGCGCTGCAGGTCACTTCCTAGTGCTCTTTTGGATGCCATACGTCAGGCTCTTAACTTAAAGCTCCAACACATGCTATGGGACAGATAACTATGAACTCTTAACTTGGTTGGAACAGACTTTTCTTTTAAATCTGCATTAGGAGGGAAGCCGGCTTGGTATAATTTAAAAGTTGCCTTACTAGGTGCAGAATGGGGATGGTAACTACTGCGAGTATCCTCTTCAGGCTGGTGATGGCACCTGCTAGAATTACTTATCGAACTTTTGCCATTTTGATTTTAGGCTAATAAACCTAAGGATAAATAGACATCTTTACCCATCCATGGATGCCTATTTGTCTTTTTAAAACTGCTACAAGCTTTTTTGGCAGATAAATTCAATTGTTTCCTTTTGACCTTTTTCTAACAATTCCCAGGCTATGGATTTGACTAGGAAGGTCCTTAGAGAGAAAGATTACGCGGTTGCTTATAAATTAATTAACTTATTTTCTCTCCCATTTTAAGAAAAGTGGCCTGCCCTAGCAGCTACAAGAATATGAGGTTGTATTCGGAAGTTTGGCTCATATAAATATAGAAGCAGGGATAGGCGTAGCGGAAGAGGCTAAAAGATGTTTGTTTAAGAAAATTGACTTTTTGAGGCCATGATGATAAAATTTTTTGTAATCGCATTACCTTTAAACCAAACTAAGGTGAGCAATTTTTGAAATTAGTCTTAAACTACAGGAACAAATGAGAGTTTGGATGGGATGTCTAGAGCAAATGCCAGCTATGAAGTAAAGAAGTTTTTAAACAGCTGAGGATAGCTACAGGGCTTAAACAATTTTTATACTGGGTTTTATGAGCAGTATAAATGGCTTACTCCTTGTAATTAAAAGGATTGAGGACAATTTAAATTCTTTCTCTGAATTGATAAATTCAAAAATTAACTTAAAAAATAGGAAATATCAAATGAGAACTAGTTTTACGGTGAGAGCATCTTATACATTGCAAGCTAAACTTTATGATCACCTAAATGAATTTTCTCAATCGCATAAAATTTTAGGGCGCTTCAGTGCGCTTCCTATTGCTCTTTTGGATGTGGCATGCGATAACCTTGAAATTCCAGTAAATGCTATTGAACAGATTGCGATGGCTGCTCTTAATTTGGTTGGAACAGTCTTTTCTCTTAAATCTGCATTAGCAGGGAAGCCGGCCAACTATAACTTAAAAGATGCCTTAAGATGTGCTGAATGGGGAATGGGAAGTGTTGTATGTATCCCCGTCAAGCTGGCGCTGGCACCTGCTAAAATTATTTATCAATTTTTTGCCATTCTGATATGTCCAGAAAAGGTGCAGTCTTGCTCTAGTTTTAACACTTTTAAAAGCCAGTGATTTTTAAGTTATTAGACTAAACGCAAATAGGCATCTTTACTCATCCATGGATGTCTATTTGTCTCGTTAAAAGCTTTTAAGAGCTTTTTTGACAAGGCATTCCCCATAGCTTTCTTTTAACCTTTTTCTAGTAGCTTCAAGGCTATGGATTAGTTGAAAAAGCAAATTAGATGGAAAGATAGCGTGAGTTCCCTTTTATTTCCCGGTAGTCATGCCAGAACTAATGGTCAATACGCTAATTTTAACGGCTGCTTCAATCAAGCGGCCTCTCATGGGAGGATTCGGTTTTTTTGATACGCGCTGCTGATAGTTGATTCACTTATTTTCTCTCATTTTAAGGAAAATAGCCCAAAGTGACCCTTATTCAGGAAGGTTTGAAAAATTTGATCATGAATTGGAAAAGCCATTTATTAACAACTTTTTCAGCTCCTGGCGGGCTTCACTCAATTGCTTCGCTGTATAGTTTGGTCCTAAAAGTAGATAGCTATGTTGCTTCATGGCGGTCATGACGCATGTTCCAGGTAGCAAAACTTCTTGTAAAAAAGCTTCGCTAGGCATTGCTAGAGCAATTGTGCCTTGATGAAGAAATCCATATTTGGTTCTCCTTTGCGCTCCTCCTCCCACTTTTCTTCCTTCTAGCATTACATCGTATTTGGTGGGTTTGGCCATACAAAAGTTTTGGCTAGAGGCATCTAAAGGGGTAGGTTCTTCTGGCAATAATTGAGGCGCGACCTTTGGCCCTAGGAAAGTGTTGACAGCTTGCATGACAATCTGATTGACAAAAGCGTAAGTTTCCAAGGTGTTTACCGAATAAGCAGGATGGGAAGAAGGGATTAAGACGGAGAATGCCAAATCAGAAATGTGAAAAACAATTCCTCCTCCTGTGGGGCGTTTGGCTAAATTAAGTTTTAGACGGTCTACCGCATGGGCATTTAAAAAATCAAAAGGTTGAATAAAATGCCCAAATGTAGCGCAATCTCCTTCCCATTCATAGCTATGAAAAATAGGGGCTTTAATTGACTCTAACTGGCTTAATAGCTCATAATCGCGGTACATGTTTGCAGATGCACTGCAACATCCTGAGTGAATAATTTGCCATATCATTGTACTGCCTAGGTAAAATATAAAAGAGTAGCAGATCAGCCAAATTCTAATCTACCAACCAAAAGAGAAAACATGGGAGCCCCTCCAGCTGTCCAACAAGGTTTTTGCCCTTTTCCTTCATCCATACATGCAGGCAAAAAGAGCCTAGAGAATCCTTCACCAGCAGAAGAATTTTGTTTGCCTAAAACCTCTAAAAAATCACCGCCTACAGGGGATAATAGCAACTCTGCTCAAAAGGAATTGGAGTCGAAAGAAGCGCAAGGCTTTCAAATTCCTAGCGTGTTGAAAAAAATTTGGGATTTTATGAATAAAGCCTCGGACATTATTGTCATGGCGATAGGTGTGCCCCTTAAATATACGGGATTATGTTTTCTAGTAATAGGAGCGGTTCATTTCGGAGTTGTTTTGTGCCTATCCGTTCCCCAGGTTACCTTAGCAACAGGCCTAATGGCTATCATATGCGCTTTAATTAAAAGTGGAGCTTTGCCGACAATTGTTGCAGGAGCCGCTTTGTACAAGTTTGGGGCAGATTTAATTGAAAATAAGGCTTTGCCCTCTCTGAGTTTAGTTCCTTTGGTTTTTCCCCTTCCTTTTTTTCAGTGGTTGAATATGGGAAAAGCCCCCAGTCCTATGGATCCCAGCTAGGCTTCAACGATAGATTGTAGGATGATAGCGTTCATTGAGACGATCTCCATATCCATATTCGAATTGCCTGAGAGTATGAAAAAGGGGATCTTCCCGATTTGCGATATAAACAGGATGGGCTTCTGTGTAGGCAATAAGCAAGTAATAAAGATCTTTTCTTTGGGGTGATTCTAATAAAGAAGAAAAATCTAAAGGGAGATCGGCAGTAAAAAACACCCCTGAGCATGGCTGAGAAGGAAAGATCGTGATAGGCGAAGGCGTGGTTTCTTGAGGCTCTATGGTCGTTTCAACAGTAAGATTTGTAGGTAGGGCTAACATAAGTCCTCCTAACACCCCTTGGATGCAGCTAATTTCTGTTAAAGAGCGCGCTTGGTTGCTAAGGAAGTTTTGGTAAATTTTTCCTTCTATTTGAAAAGAAGGGCGATAAACGGGGAAAAATTGATCGTAGCCTAAGCGAACAGGCCTTTTTTCAAATAATTCAGAAGCAATATGGGCTAATTGATGCTGAGATACCCCTTTTCTAAGAATTTCTGAAGACCTGGATAAATCTCTTCCATTCAAGAAAAGCTTTTCCGAAGAACATTCGTGGACTTTTGCCGCATTTATATTTAAACGTTGTCCAAGCGCATTTTCGAGCTCATTTGCCATGCCCGTTGCTTGATTTTGCGATAGAAGATCGGCAAATTCGATGAGATGATGCTTTTGAAAAAAATCGCGATGTTCTTTAGCTGTTGCAAATTTCATAATTTAGCTTAATTTTTAAGTAGTTAGAACAAACCATCATCGCTCTATTTTTCTTTTTTGGCAACCAAGAAATTCCCTGCAAATTTGGTTAACTGCTTCTAAAGCTTGTCTTAAAAGGCGTTCCTTTCTTCAAAATTCTTTTAAGCGATAAGCTTCGGGAAAATAAGTAATGATGTCAGAAGCAATCATGGCATGCGGAGAATATTCTTCGGCAGCGTGTTCCCCGGCGATCCCATGCAAGTAAACACCTAGGCAGGCTGCTTCATGAGGAGATAATTTTTGAGCAAGAAGAGCCGCTATTAACCCTGTCAATACATCCCCGCTACCTGCTGTGGCCATGCCTGGCGTGCCGGTTGGGTTCACACACGTTAAAGCTTCGGGAGAAAAAATAAAAGTAGGGCCACCTTTAAGAAGAAGGGTGGTACGATTTTTTTTTGCATAGTTTTCACAAATTTTTAACAACTCTCGACTACGATTGTCAGTTTCAGGATGTTTAAGCAAACGGAGAAGTTCTTGAAGATGAGGGGTCAAGACGGTGGGACAAGAGGGAAGAGGGATGTCTTCTTGTGCAATGAGTGTAAGCGCCTCGGCGTCTATGACGCATGGCTTTTCTAGATGGGGTAAAATATTTTTAAGAAGTTGGATTGTTTCAGTTGACCTCCCCATGCCTGGGCCTATAAAGGTTGCCGCGGCGTGGTTCATGACATGTAAAATAGCTTGGGGATCATCGTAATGATAAGGAACTTTGATTAGTTCGTAGGGACTAGCGACAAGCTCATGATGCATTCCTGCCGGATAAAGTAGACGAACTATTCCAGCCCCACCTCTAAGGCTGGCTAACGAAGATAATAAAGCAGCTCCTGGCATGCCTGGAGATCCTGCAAGGCCTACTACTTGGCCTCTTTCGTATTTATCACGTGTGCGTTTTATTTTGGGTATAAGGGGAGAAATGATATCGGGGGAGAGCATAATCAATTCTTCGGCAGATTTTTCAATGTATGTGCCTGGTAATCCAAAATCTACATACCGAAGCTTGCCCACATGATTCCAACCGTCTTGCAAAAAGAAGCCTGTTTTGGGAAGGCCTAAAAACACTGTTTCAGTTGCTTGAATAGCTTCTCCGAGTACTTCCCCTGTTTCACCGTTTAAGCCTGAAGGGATATCAATGGCGATGATAGGCAGTGCTGAATCATTCGCTTGCAAAATAGCGGCCCGGTAAATGGGATCTTTGATGGGGCCATGAAAGCCTGTTCCGAAAATTCCATCTACAATCACTCCCGTTTGCAAAAAAGAGGGGAGTGTGGGGCTATCAGCATGCGCAATCCTCCCCCCTTCCATTAAAAATCGGTGATAGTTTTGTTTACAAAGATGGCTGCATTCTTCCAAAGGAGAGAGTTGCAGAGCTAAAACTTCATAATCTAAATGTAGGAGATGGATGCCTGCAACGTAAGCGTCGCCAGCGTTATTCCCTTTACCGCATAGAAGGGTGACTTGCCGGTTTAAATCATGTTTTTCGACCAGCTCATGGACAAAAAGGGCGACTCCACTCCCCGCCTCTTCCATAAAATCGGATTCTGATGAACCACCTCGGTAGGCATCTGCTTCAATTTGCATCATTTGCTTAGGCGAAACAACTTTCATGACAAGCACCTTTTCTCACATCTATCCATTGGCTCTGTTTTTACAAATGTTCTTCTTTAATTGCACGTTCCATTAAGGCATTGACGGCAATTTGGGGGTTCATTTTGTTGTAGATAATTTCATAGATGACTTTTGTAATGGGCATGCTTACATTCAATTTCTCGCTCAATTCTAAAGCTGAGACACAAGTATAAGCGCCTTCCACTACCATTCCAATTTTATTTTGGGCCTCTTCGGGAGTCAGACCTTGAGTGATAAGATGGCCAAACCTGAAATTGCGACTCATGAATGAGCTACATGTTAAAAATAAATCTCCCATGCCAGATAAGCCATTTAGGGTTTCTGCTTTACATCCTTGAGCAACGGCGAGCTTACGAATCTCGTGCAAACCTCGTGTCATTAAAGCAGCCTTAGCGCTATTTCCTAACCCTAGGCCCTCGCAAATTCCACAGGCGATAGCAATGATGTTTTTTAGAGCCCCTCCAAATGCTACGCCCTGAATATCGGCGTTTGGATAGACCCTAAAAGTGGGCGAGGTAAAAATTTGACACACAGTCATCAATAAATTTTTATCGTATGCAGAAACAACCACTGAAGTGGGGAGATTGCGTATCACTTCCTCTGCAAATCCTGGCCCACTTAAGAAACCAACTTGTTTTTTAATTTGAGGACCTAGTGTTTGAATGGCTACATCTGGCAAAATCAGGCCACTCCCTTGTTCAATTCCCTTGGAAGTCATGACTAAAGGAACATTTAAAGGAGAAATGGCTTTAACCTTTTCCAGAACAGGGCGTAGGCCTGCAGATGTCACGGATTCAATAAGCAATTCGGATTGATCTAAAACCGCTTTAAGGTTTGTTGTGAAAAAAAGCTTTCCTTTAGCTTTATGCCCCAGAAGAGAAGGGTGTTCGCGGGTTTGGTTCAAATGATCGGCAAGTTCTTGCTTGGTGGTCCAACAATTTAATTCATAGCCTTTAGCGGCTAAGATTGAGGCTAGGCAAAATCCCCAAGCCCCCATCCCTAAGTATCCGATTTTCATGCGTTTACTGAGCCTTTCACATTGTAGTTAAATTCTTTATTCTGATTTTAATTTAAATTTCGATTTCCGGATAAAGGGGAAATTTTGCCAATAAAGACTTAACTCTGCTTTGCGCTTCTTCGAGAACTTTCGGATCGATCTGGGCATTTGCTTTACTCGACTGTCCTGTTTTTTCTACAATAGCGGGTTTTGTATTTTTTAAAACATGTAAGATGATGCTTGCTATCTCAGTCATTTCATCCGTTCCCATTCCCAAAGTAGTTGTGGCAGGAGTTCCAAGCCGTATTCCAGAAGTATACCAAGGGCCATTTTGATCTCCAGGAATGGTATTGCGATTAACAGTCAAGCCTGCTTTTCTCAAAATGGACTCCGCATGCCTGCCTGTTAATCCAAATGAAGAAAGATCGAGAATGACCAAGTGGTTTTCAGTTGCGCCAGAAACAATGCGACCCCCTTCAGCTTTTAGCTTTTCAGCAAGTGTTTGAGCATTATTCACGATCCTTTGAGCGTAATTTCGAAAGCTGGGAGAGTTGGCTTCTTTAAAAGCGATGGCTTTAGCCGCGATCACATGAGGAAGGGGACCGCCTAAAGCTAAAGGGCATCCTTTATTAACTGTATCCGCAAATTCAGCTTTGCATAAAACAAATCCTCCTCTTGGCCCTCTTAAAGTTTTATGCGTGGTGGAAGTGACGATGTGCGCATAAGGGACAGGATTATATTCGCCTTGAAAAACTTTTCCGGCAACTAGTCCTGAAAAATGGGCCATATCGACCATGAAAACAGCTCCAACGGTATCGGCAATTTCTCTCATTTTAGCAAAATTAATTTTGCGAGAATAGGCAGAGTAACCCGCTAACAAAATATCCGGTTTTTCTTTTTGGACTTGTTGAGCTAATTTTTGATAATCTAGTTGTTCTGTTTGAGGATCTACCTCATAAAACACGGCACGCATCATTTTGGAAGAGAGGTTGTGTCTATACCCGTGTGTTAAATGGCCTCCAGAGCTTAATGACATTCCCATCAATTTTTGTTGATTCATCAGCTTGCGAATTTGCTCATATTCTTCCGCCGTTAGCTCATCGAGAGTTTTCTTTCCTAATCTCTCGATCTCTTTATTTTGGACTCTTTGCACGAGAATAGACCAAAAGGCGACTAAATTCGCATCAGCTCCTGAGTGTGGTTGAACGTAAGCGTGGTCTGCTCCAAAAATTTGTTTTAGTTCTTCTTGAGCCATTTCTTCGATAAAATCGACGTTTTCACATCCAGCGTAAAAACGATGGTGGGGGAATCCTTCGGCATATTTATCCGTTAAAAGGTTTCCCATTGCTAATTGAACAGCAAGGGAGGAGTAATTTTCTGATGCAATTAATTTCAAATGCGAGCGTTGGTCACGAAGTTCCTGCTCAATGGCATGGGCTATTTGGGGAGTACAAATTTCAATGTGATCTAAAGCTGCGAGGTAGGCGATTGCTGCAGGCTGAAGATTTTGGGAATGCTTTTGTAAATATTTTTTTATGCGTTGCATAGAATATCCTTCATTTCGTGAGCTGATGTGCGAAAATAGATTAATGGATATTCGATTTAATTGCAGCTTCCGTAGATGTAAAATCCGCAAGAAGATTTTTCTTGCGGACTTTCTTAAGAGACAAGAATTAAGAAAACTTCGGGGTAAACTCCACACAACCTTTATACTGCAGGGGGTGATTGTCTCCCTCTTCGTAGATTTGATCGTTAATCAAAACTTTAAATTCGCATGCATGAAAAGGAATTTCGGTTTCCCAAATCCATTCATCGGCCTTTATATTTTTCAATTTAATCCCTTTATCCCAGGATAAATCGGCGCCATTCCCGCGAATATAAAGATGGTTGTTAAATCCTACATCATACCGAATAACGACGCGGGATTTTACAGGTTGTTTAGCAGCAGGAGGGTGGATTTTTTGAGGAGCTATTTGTGTTGAGGGAGAAGATGGCTTTGCATCTGCTTTCTTTTGAGAAGGTATTGGCTGCTTTTTAGGGACCACCATAAAAAAACTCCTTTGAATTAATCTTATTTCACGTTCCTTCGTATGGCGTTTTTTTAAAAGATAGTCAAACAATTTTTTTGTAAATAGGAAAAGCGTTTCTTAATACTTTCAATATGAAGTGATTAAATTGTGTGAAGTTGGTGCGTTTCTTATCATTTTTTAAAAAAAATTAACGAATAGGTGGCTAAGTTTTTTATTTGGAAATTGCCCGAGCTCCCTTCCATTTACCTAACGTATTCACCAGAACATGGGCTGTGGTTTCTTTTTTTCGATCCCAGTGCGAATTCCAAGTAATAAACATCATTTCATTATCTAATAATTTTACCTCGTATTCATCTATCACTGTTTCTTTGTTTGAAGTAATCTGCTCAGGGGATGACCAGGCATTGATGGATAAGGTATAAGATGCTCCGTAGAGCTTTCGCACACCGCTTTCTACTGTCGACCATATTAAAACAGCATTTCCGCTGTTGTTCATGGCAAATTTAGGATTTTCACAGTTAACCCCTTGGATTTCAAACTCGGTTATAGGTGTCCAGGCACCTTCGTTTGGCAAAACGGTTGTTTGAATTACAGTATGGGGTTTATTCAGTGTCCAAAGGACGATTGCATTGCCGTTGGAATCAGCATGTAATTTGACGTTTCTGGGCACATTAGAATAGGCCAAGCAAGAAATTAGACAAAAAGTGAGCATTATTAAATTGAAATAAATTTTTTGCATTTTCCTTTAACCTTTTGCATTTGCTATCTGCAAGGAAGCCATTTAAAGTCATGAGAAAAAATTAAGCGATTTTTTCCCACCACTTTCTTCGTTTGTTTATTGAATTTGAAAAACAGTCATGTATCCCATTGTATAATTGTAAGATGAAACAGATCCCGCCGTTCCGAGTGTAATGGGATTTAGTCCCATACAAATAAGAAAAACAGGCGTTGTGCTCGTAAGATTAACCAATACCTGAACAGGAGTGAAGCTAAGATTTTGGTCCATTCTGAAATGGCTACCAGGTAAAATATTTGCAATTGCCTTAGCCGCAGATGAAATATTTGTTGTCAATGCAAAGTCAGCCTGTCCACTTACTGAAAACCCATAGGTGAAAATGTAACGTCCTGGAGAAAGAATAAGCTCATTATTTACGGGCGTTTTATAAACGGCTTTCGAAGAGGCTGAAGAGCTAGTGATTACAATCCCAGAGCTAGGAGAAGCATAGCTTCCCGTAATAAAATTCACTGTACAATCAGATACAGGAGGGGGATTGTAGGCCCCTAGTCCATAAATAGTATACCCCTGTCCTGAGCAGCCTGGAGCACCACTTATATAAAGGCTGGCAGCAAGAGACATGCCACTTGAGCCAGTAGGGCCTGTAGCTCCGGTGGCACCCTTAGCCCCCGTGGCCCCAGTAGGCCCTGTAGGGCCGGTTTCACCGGTTGAACCGGTTGCGCCTGTGGCTCCCGTAGGCCCTGCGGGTCCAGCTGGTCCTGTTTCACCTGTGAGGCCAGTAGCGCCAGTTGGTCCAGTAGGGCCGGTAGGGCCAGTCTCACCGGTTACACCTGTGGCACCCGTTGGGCCAGTGGGCCCAGTTGGTCCTATATCGCCAGTAGGTCCGGTAGCTCCGGTAGCACCTGTAGGCCCAGCGGCTCCGGCTGGTCCAATAGGACCCGTTTCACCGGTTGCGCCTGTGGCACCTGTGGGACCAGCAGGTCCAGTTGGCCCTATATCGCCAGTAGGTCCGGTAGCCCCGGTAGGTCCGGTAGGGCCAGTCTCACCGGTTACACCTGTGGCACCCGTTGGACCAGCAGGCCCAGTTGGCCCTATATCGCCAGTAGGTCCAGTAGCGCCGGTAGGTCCGGTAGGGCCCGTTTCACCGGTTGCGCCTGTGGCACCCGTTGGGCCAGCAGGTCCAGTTGGTCCTATATCGCCAGTAGGTCCGGTAGCTCCGGTAGGCCCAGTAGGGCCAGTCTCACCGGTTACACCTGTGGCACCCGTTGGACCAGCAGGCCCAGTTGGCCCTATATCGCCAGTAGCTCCGGTAGGCCCAGTAGGACCCGTTTCACCGGTTACACCTGTGGCACCCGTTGGACCAGCAGGTCCAGTTGGCCCTATATCGCCAGTAGGTCCAGTGGCTCCGGTAGGCCCAGTAGGACCCGTTTCACCGGTTACACCTGTGGCACCTGTTGGGCCAGCAGGTCCAGTTGGCCCTATATCGCCAGTAGGTCCAGTAGCGCCGGTAGGCCCAGTAGGACCCGTTTCACCGGTTACACCTGTGGCACCCGTTGGACCAGCAGGTCCAGTTGGCCCTATATCGCCAGTAGGTCCAGCGGCTCCGGTAGGCCCAGTAGGACCTGTTTCACCGGTTGCGCCTGTGGCACCCGTTGGGCCAGCAGGCCCAGTTGGTCCTATATCGCCAGTAGGTCCGGTAGCTCCGGTAGGTCCGGTAGGACCCATTTCACCGGTTGCGCCTGTGGCACCCGTTGGGCCAGCAGGTCCAGTTGGTCCTATATCGCCAGTAGGTCCGGTGGCCCCGGTAGGACCAGTAAGACCGGGTTCACCTGTCGCGCCTGTGGCGCCTGTAGGTCCGGTAGCTCCAGTAGGCCCAATAGGACCCGTTTCACCGGTCGCGCCTGTGGCACCTGTGGGACCAGCAGGTCCAGCTGGTCCTATATCGCCAGTAGGTCCGGTAGCTCCAGTAGAACCAGTAGGGCCGGTAGGGCCAGTCTCACCGGTTGCACCGGTAGCTCCTTTTGGGCCAGTAGATCCAGCAGGACCTGTTTCACCTGTAGGCCCGGTAGGACCAGCAGGGCCGGTAGGGCCAGTCTCACCGGTTGCACCGGTAGCTCCTTTTGGGCCAGTAGATCCAGCAGGACCTGTTTCACCTGTAGGCCCGGTAGGACCAGCAGGGCCGGTAGGGCCAGTCTCACCGGTTGCACCGGTAGCTCCTTTTGGGCCAGTAGATCCAGCAGGACCTGTTTCACCTGTAGGCCCGGTAGGACCAGTAGGGCCGGGTTCGCCTGTCGCGCCTATGGCACCCTTCGGGCCAGCAGGTCCAGTTGGTCCTATATCGCCTGTAGGTCCTGTAGGACCCGCTTCACCGGTTGTGCCGGTAGCCCCTGTTGGGCCAGTGGGTCCAGGAGCTCCAGTGTTACCCCGTGTGCCAGGGAGGCCTGTTGCACCAGTAGCGCCGGTTGGTCCGGTAGGGCCAGAAGGTCCTGTAGGCCCTGGAGGTCCTCTTTTAGGTTGTTTGCAGCTAGCTTCTAAATAGAATTGTAAAGGATCAGCTGTCTCTGCAAAATAATCGGCATAACTCAAATTCGAAAGCAGGCAAGCAGAAATCAGCAAAGTCAATTTTTTCATTTTTTACCTCTTTGGAAAGAACAAGTATCAGTAAAAGAATTTTTTAGTCAAAAATTTAATTGAAATTTTTTGTGTAAACCAGGAACGGCTAGAGAAAATGAGGGCGTATGAAAAAGGGTTAGATAGAAAGGATAGAAAATATTAAAAATTTTTTGCCTATCGGAATAAAGCCGGCTTCCGTTATAGAAAAATAATTTCTAAACTACCGTCGGTGTGGCTATTCTAATTATGGAAATCGTAAGCAGGAAAGCTTAAGTTTTTGATTGAAAATTATAAAGAACTGAGGTATAGTTCCTCTATAGTCAAAATTCTCTTTAGTATGATTCTATTATCTTAAATTTTAGGAATCCTCATGGCACATGCTCTTCATCAGATCTTAGATATCCAAGAACTGGATATGCAAATGATCCAACTTATGCGTTTAAAAAAAGAAAGACAAAACGAGTTGGCAAATCTGCAAGCAATAAAAGCAGATCTTCATAAAAAATCTTCGGTTAAAGAAGGCGAAATTATCGAATTAAAAAAAGCAATTCGCTTGGCTGAAGGGGAGATCTCCTTAATTCAAGATAAAATTAAAAAATTTGAGTCTCAGCAGCATTCCATTAAAAAAGTGGAAGAATTTAATGCTTTAAGCCATGAGATTTCCCAAGCTGAAAGAGAAAAACAAGCCAAAGAGCAGCGTCTAAGTGATTTATACGATAAATTGGCCGCTGAAGAAGATATGATGAAAGGCTTGTTAGAAAGTCTCAAGTCGACAGAAGAAAATTCTAAAGTGCTAGAAGAGGAGATTCGCGAAGGAATTGAGCGGATAAATGCAGAAGGAAAAGAGCTAAAAGCTGAAAGGGACAAATTCGTCGCACAAGCGGATCCTGAAATATTTAGCATTTATGAAAGGCTTTTACGCAATAAGCGAGATCGAGTGGTTGTGGCTATTGAAAATCGTTGCTGCAGTGGATGTCATATTATGTTGACTGCCCAAGATGAAAATCTTGTTCGCAAAGGTGAGCGGATTGTTTTTTGCGAACATTGTTCTCGCATTCACTATTGGCCAGAAAGCCAAGCTTTGGAAGGAACGGTAGCGGCTCCAAAACAAAGACGCCGCCGTTCAGTAAAAGCTTAATATTTATTCTGAGAAGACAAGCAATCGCTTTTACCTAAAGAGGTAAAAGAGGAAAGTCTGGACTTTACAGGAGAGGATGCCAGTGAAAGACTGGGGGCCGCAAGGCTACGGAAAGTGCCACAGAAAACAAACCGCTGCAGGCTTTGCTTGCAGACAGGGTGAAATACCTGCTTTAAGAGCACGGTCTTACCTAAAGAAATTTAGGAAGTGGTAAACCCCATCCAAAGCAAGACGGAAATAAAGCTATACAGTGCTCCGCTGTGCTTTTAAAAAGTCGCTTGAGGGTTTCGGTGACGGCGCCCCTAGAGGAATGATTGCTCGTTTGCTGTGCAAACTGACAGAATCCGGCTTATCGTCTTCTCAGATCTTTTTATTTGTTGGTGAATGTTAGGGGTAAGAGTAGTATTTCCTAAAATGTTCTTTAGCACAAGTACGTGATTCTTTCTTTTTTAAATCATTTCTGAGCAAAGTTTCTAGATTCCCATTAAGGCTTTTTTGGTTTTATTGTCCGGCTTTGCACGCTCATCCCCAAAAAGAAGGGGTAGTTAATCGATCTCTTTCGAAATCTTTTTGCTTGCTTTTCGTTCAATAAGGCGACAAAAGAAACCGATTGAAGAAGTTCTATTTTCAAAATCAAATGGAGCGCAAAGCTTCCAAACTATATTTAAAATGAACAGATAGATAATGAAGAAGGTTGAAAACTTTCGGCTATTTGCACCGACTGTGCGATACAGTCATTAAGGGAGACCCCAAAAAAGGAAGACCCTATAATTTGAAAAGGGGAGCGCATTTGGGAAACGATATTTTGTATGGTCTCTACTTTTTGATGGTGCCCTACTAAATATTGGGGAATTGCTTGAGGAATAACTTTAACGACAGAAGTATCTGGAGGTTGAAGAATGTTCAAATATTTTTTTAGGGCTTTGATAGCAATAGAGTTAAAGAGAGAAGTGTCGAGGGTATTAAAAAGATGAGGGCAAAAATGCGCTCCTCCTATCATGACAGTTAAACGGGTTTGACTAGGATGAGCATTTTGGGAGGGGAATACAGAGGAATCCCAGACTATGCCTAGAATTTGTTCTTTTTCACTAGAAGGAATTAAGAACCCAAATCCTTGGTGACTTAAAACAGGTTGATGCCACCCTAGGTTAACCACAGCAATAGGTGTGTGAGGGATAGAATTTAGCTGTTTAGCTAACTCTGGATGAGTGATTAACTTAGCTAAGGCATAAGAAGGAAGGGTAGAAAATAAATAATCCGCTTCTATCATAGGTTGGTTGTGAAGGTGGATTTTTATTTTTTTTTGACTAAATTCTAACGCAGCAACTAGGTGATTTAATTTAAGCTCTGAATTCAAATAGCCTGAGAGAACTTTAGGAAGCGTTTCCATCCCCTTTTGAAAGGAAAAAAGACTTGTTTTTTGCATTTTCTCTTGAAAATCGGTGAGGTTCTTCCTTTTCTTTGGAGAGAATAGTAAACCTTTTCCAACTGAGCCATATGTTTGCTCCCATTGGTATAAAAGGGGAAAACATGAACGGATAGAAAGCTGGTCGATATCTCCTGCATAAATGCCGCTAACTAAAGGATCGAGCAATGTTTTAGCTATCTCTGAGGAGAAGCGGCGACTAAAAAAGGAAGAAATACTTTCATCACAAGAAAGAGCTTTTGGTTTTAAAAATTCCCGCACGATTGGCCATATAGTTGTGCGCGTCAGAGGAGAAGTGAAGAAAGAAAAAAAGCTTGAGGGAAAGGGGTGTAATTTTTGATTTTTCCAAAGATACCTTTTTTTAGCCAGGGGGCTTTCAGCAATCACTTCCTCTTCTAATTTTAAGGCTTCGATAAGTTTGAGGGTTTCTAGTCCTGTTCCAGAGGGTCGACAACTTCGAGGGCCGTATTCAAATAAAAAACCATCTTGATGATGGGTGTGTATCGATCCTCCGGTCCGATTTCCTTTTTCAAGAATAGTCATTCTTATGCGGTTTCCAAAACGTCGTTTTAAAGACCATGCGAGAGTCAATCCACTAATTCCTGCGCCTAAAATGACAATATGGGAAGAATTTTCATTTACCATTTTGTACACACTCAACTAAAGCATACACCGATTCCATGGGGGTATCAGGATGAATGCCATGGCCTAGATTAAAGATATACCCAGGGTCCCGTTGCATGCCCTTAAGCATCTGCGAAACTTGTTGTCGTATTGCGTGGGGAGAGGCATATAAGATATCGGGATCAAGGTTGCCTTGAAGGGCAATCATAGATGGAAGGGTTTGGCGTACTGTTTTTAAGTCGCTATTCCAATCCAGGCTGATAGCTGCGGGTTTTAGAGATGCTAAGGAAGAGGCAAATACGGAAGAACCTCGGCAGAAGAGGATGATAGGGATCGTTGCTGAGGCAAGTCCTTCTAAGATTTTTTTAAGATAATGGAGAGAAAACTCTTGAAAATGACGATAGCTTAAAACATGGGCCCAAGAGTCGAAAATTTGAATGGCTTTTACCCCTGCCTCAATTTGTAGGAGGAGATACTCAATGGTTAAGTTTGCAAGACGATTCAAAAGTTGGTGAAAGCTGGAAGGTTCTCGAAGCATCCACTGTTTTGTTTTTTTTAAATTTTGACTTGCCCTTCCTTCTATAAGATAGCTGGCGAGCGTAAATGGCGCGCCGCTAAAGCCAATCAAAGGAACCTTTAAGTGAGGTAAGACGGTTTTGATTGCTTGAGAGACATAATCGAGGGCTTCAGGAATATGGACATCGGGGAGATTGTGGATATCGTTTAAGGTATTCAAAGGTCGCTCGATAATAGGGCCTTTAGTTTCCTCAAATCGAAGTCCTACTTCAAGGGCTTCTGGAATGACAAGGATATCGGAAAAAAGAATGGCTGCATCCATGCCAAACGTTTTAATGGGCATTAAGGTGACTTCTGCTGCCAGTTCTGGTTGATGGCACATCTCTAAAAAGGAGTATTTTTCCCGCATCGTTCGATATTGTGGCATATAGCGCCCCGCTTGGCGCATAAGCCAAACGGGTGGACGATTTTGATTTTTACAGTTTAGAGCGTCAAGAAGAAGGGAATTGTACATTAAGTCCTTCAATTTAAAGAATTTGTTCTAAAATTGCGTTGACCGTAAAGCCAAACTCAGTTGCTAACACACTTGCAGGGGCCGATGCTCCATAGCTCTCTATGCTAATGGCAATGCCAGACCTTCCAATGTATTTATGCCAACCTTGCTCCACACCGGCTTCAATGCTGACTCTTTGGCCTAGATCCCCCCCGAAAATAGAATCTTTGTATTCGGGATTTTGTTTTTCAAAAAGCTCCCAGCAAGGCATCGAGATGACCCTTACTGATTTGCCTAATTTTTCTAGCTCTTTTGAAACATCTAAAGCTAGTGAAACTTCTGAACCAGTAGCCACTAGAGTAAAGTTTGGAGGAGAAGATGCTTCTTTTTTAAGGATATAGGCACCTCTTGCTACCCCTTCCATATAGGAGACATTCGTCGCCTCTAAAGTAGGAAGATTTTGCCTGGATAGGATAAGGGCGGTGGGGCCTTTATAAGTGAGGGCTGCAATCCAAGCCATGCGCACTTCATGCGCATCTGCAGGGCGAATAACGTGCAAGTTAGGCATTGCTCGCAAAGCTGCTAAGTGTTCAATCGGTTGGTGCGTAGGGCCATCTTCGCCAAGAAAAATAGAATCATGGGTAAACTGGTAAATCACTTGTTGTTTCATCAAAGAGGCGAGCCGAATAGCATTTCGCATGTAATCAGAAAAAGTTAAAAACGTGCCAATGAAAGGAATAATCATCCCCGTTTGAGACATCCCCGTGGCCATGGTGGCCATTCCAAATTCGCGGATACCAAACTTGATATTGCGCCCTTTAAAATTTCCGGGAGTTATAAAAGAGAATTGTTTGATCATAGTCAAATCTGAAACAGACAAATCTGCAGAACCTCCGTATAAGAAGGGAAGAAGATCGGCCAACTTTTCCAAAACCTTTTGTGAAGCTTTTCGGCCAGATATAGGACTTTTGATTTCTAATCCCTTGAGCTGTTCTTCTAGATTTTCTGGGAGGTTTTTATGGGCCATGCTTTCCAGCTCTTCTAAAAGCTGAGGATTTGCTTTGCCCCATTCTCCAAATACTTCTTTCCACTCTCCTTCCAATTGCTCTTGATGCTTTTGCCTTGCCTTAAAAAAATCATAAACAGCTTGAGGGACAAAAAATGGTTCTTGGGGGATCCCTAAAGCAATCTTAGCGGCTTCCACTTCTTCTGTTCCAAGGGGAGATCCATGAGCGTGGGAGGTGCCAGCCTTATGGGGAGATCCTTTTCCAATAACTGTATGAGCAATAATTAAGGTAGGCTTGGTTTGATTTTCTCTTACATGGAAAATAGCGGTATGCAGTTCATCTAAATTATTGCCATCGATTTCGTAAACATCCCATCCATAGGCTTTATAACGTTCAAATGTATTTTCGGAGCACGACTCTTGGATGGGGCCGTCCAAGGTCACATAATTAGAATCGTAAATAACAATCAAATTGTCGAGCTGCAGATGTCCAGCCAATGAAGAGGCTTCTGCAGTCACTCCTTCCATCGCGCACCCATCGCCCATTAGAACAAAGACTTTAGGCGAGAAAATTTTTTGTTCAGGTGTATTAAAGCGCGCCTCTAGTAGCTTTAAGCCTAAGGCTTGTCCCACTCCGTTTCCTAGCCCTTGGCCAAGAGGGCCAGTTGTTGTCTCCACACCTTCCGTCTCAATGGATTCGGGATGCCCAGGAGTTCTAGAGCGAAGCTGCCTAAATTTTTTGATATCTTCAAGACTTACATGATAGCCTGCTAAATGCAAGCAGGAGTAAAGGAGCATAGAACCATGGCCAGCTGAAAGAATAAAACGGTCCCGATTCAACCATGTTGGATTTTTGGGATTATGTTGAAGGGCATGACCCCATAAGTAAGCCCCAATTTCTGCGCATCCCATGGGAAGACCTGGATGGCCGGAGTTCGCTTTCTGAACTGCATCCATGGATAATCCACGGATTGTGGTTGCAATCTTGCTGAGGGTTTGTCTAAGGGCGGGGTCTAAAGTCTTTTTATCCATGGGGGCTCCAGCTAAGTGAGTATAAGTGAAAAATTGTTAAATGAGAGTAATTCCTACACTGTAGCTGCCTTCTCTAAATCCGGCAAGTACGTTTTTCTTTTTGAAAGGTTCATAATTAAGGGGGCAAGCAGCCATCTTAAAACTAAAGGTAGGGAGCTTAGAAAATTTATGGGATTTAAATTTAATTAAAGAAGAGGGATAATTTTTGCTATTTTAAACAGAATGGGGCTTATTGAGAAAATATCTTCTTGCGATGCAAAAATTGTCTATGTGGATCGCAAAAGCTTAATTAAATGGCTAAACCGCCATAAGCGTGAGGTACCAAATCAAGTAGAAATAGTGAATTTGGAACAGCATAAAACCATCCGCTGCTATTATGCCCATTTTCCGTATAACACTGGAATGGGAGGCCGTGGAGAATCAATTTTACGCAACCCACTAGTGATGGGGTTCAATTTAAAGAAGGCTCTTTCTCAAGTAACTAGTGATTAAAAAGGTCCTATGTTTTTAAAAGTTTTTGGATACCCCTTCGCATATTCTCAGCCCCATTTAAGTTGATCTCTATGGGTGGAAAAGGAGAACTCAAGGTTTTTTCAATGATGGTACGGAAACGATGGGGGGCTAAATCAGGGGGAGAAATGACCTGTACGATACCTTTTGAGGCAAACTGTTCGGCTCTTTGACGTTGTTTGCTGAACTTAGAAGGATAAGGATAAATAATTCCTGGGGTTTTAGTTTCGCATAAGTCAATAATCGTGCTTCCTCCTAAGCTAATCGAAAGAGCGCACTGTTGCAATTCTTCGGTAAAATTGGGTAGAAAAGGCACAAGGCGGATATTGCTTCCTCCTATCTTTTGAAAGAGGTGCAAATCGTTAGCCAACTTAGGGGAAGATTGGGGCCCCAAAACTAGCATAAATTCATAATCGGGGAAAAAAATAGATACTTCTGCAGCTGCTCGGAGTAATTCCTCACCTACCGATCCTCCTCCCACAGTGACGAGGATTCTTTTGACACGCTCAGAGGACGGTCGAATCAACTTTCCACTGGAAACATAGCCTGTATAAACCAGCTTATCTCCTAATTTTTGGGCAAGGACAGACGTCTCGTGAAGATTGAGGATTTGGGGATCGCAATGAATGAAAACCTTGTCATAGTACCGATCGAGAAGGGGATAAATCCATTCGATGTGTTTAGGGTCGGTTGGCACATAATCTAAACAGGAGCACACCACCAGGCAAGTGGGATTAATTTTTTTCACTCGCGCAATGATATTTAAGACCTCATGAGTAAAATCATGCTTTCCCATGGGAAATGATTGGGACACGAAAAATTGGTAGGGGAGAGTTAAGAAAGAATCCAAAAAATCGTGCCGTTTTTTTAAGATTTCCTCATAGGATTCTGCCGGATTTAAGAGGTGGGAAAGGGGAGACAGAGGAATTTTATGGAAGCGAGGGGAAGAGAGTACTTGATGCACTTCTCGCCCTCCTTGAAGAAAATCGATCTCAAAGTCTTGAATAAGACTTTGACACAGGCGTAGCCCCCGTACTAAATGCCCAATTCCCAAAAGATACTGACACCAAAAAAGCCCACGCATGGATGATTCCTTTTTGCTAAGAAATAGGGATGACTTTTAAAAGGTTGTCATTGACAAGTACAATCTTCTTCCCATCGCAATATTCTTCTCTGAAAAAGATAAGTACTTGCGAAGCAGGCTCTTGCCCTTCAAAGGGCGGAAGCTGACCCCAATAGTAAAACTGTCCACCAGGAGCTTTAAGCCAGGGGGGAACGACACGTTTCGGCTTTCCTGCATTCAAATTCGTAAAGAATTTCTTGATATAATCGTCATGGGCTTTTTCGAGCTCAGGATGGTAAACATAATACCCACATTTTTCTCTAAGGAGGTCGATGTGTCTCGGATCTCCATTGGCGGCGATAATGGCATCCCGCAATTTGGGAGAATTGACTTCGCCAAGGTGGCCGTGAAACATGAGATGAGGAATTAAGAAAAAAGGAGTATGCCGTCCAAAAAATCGTTCATGTGGGTCCAAAAAATTGTTGTAAAGCTCATACCGCTTGCCGCTTTTCCCTATCACGTACCAGTGAATTCTTCCGGCAAACGGGGAATCCCACCACGCCAGTTTTTGTGCCTTCCACAAAATGTGCCTAGGCAAAAGAAAAACTAAGAGGATGGCAAAAATTAGAGCGTTCCACCCATTAAACAACGCCTGTGAGGTCTCGAGAGGAAGAAAATAAAGGACATTTAAAAAAATGAAATGTACGCAAATAGACTGCCAAAAAAAAATTCCCGACAAAATAAAAACCAGGGAATGAAAAAAGATCCCTTGGATACACCACAGTTGAGCTAAAATGGGCGAATATCCGCATATGAGCCACCCGCACTCAAAAAATAGGGCGGCAAATTGAAAAAGACGATCATAGGGGGCGATATGTTGAATCCATTGCATCCTTGTTTGCGCGTTTTGCTTGCGCATCCATCCCCACAGATAAGCTGAAAGCGCTAAGTAGTGAATGCGGTTATCTAAAGCCCAGCTATACCAATGTTTGCCTAGCTTCATTTTAGCCACACCTGAATAAAAATAATGGGCCGCAATCACCCACAAAAATAGGAAGAGGGGAACTGCTAAGTGAGGTGGATAGGGAGTTTGTAGAGAAAACTGCCCTAGGCTGGCTAAAGCGGTTATAGCAAGTAAAGAGGCAAACATTTGTAGAATGCGTAGAGCCATCAGTTGGTGATGATACCATGAGCGGCAATAGTGAATAGCCAAGAATAAAAACAAAACGATAAAGCCAGGATACACATACACGCCGCAGAGGGTGGCTAATAAGGCAATCCTAGAGGGAATGCTTGGCTTATCAGTGACAAGATCGCGATCTAATGAGACCGCTTTCCAAGTGATCATTCCGCAGATAAAAACAATGAACCCTCGCACAATTCCTGTAGTGTCAAAGGTATTCCAGTTTAAATAAGAGTGAAATAGGCTGCTAAGAGCGGTTAAAAAAAGGGGAGGGATCCAACGGCTATAGAAAATCTGGTCGATTTTGGCCAGTTGTTTTTCAGTCTGCATTCTAAAAAGGTCTGATTCGGAATGGAGTTTTGTCAGGTCGCCCGAAAAGCAAAGGATCCCCCTATTGACAAGGGGGAATAGCACAAAAGAAGAGAGAAGAAGAATATAATCGATTGGATTCATGTTTGAAGCTCGCTAAAAAAGTAAGCTGTTATGCGTCGTTCTTGAAATTTTTTGAGTAGCAGATCGAGAAAAGAAAAGTCTAAATCATCCATCATCGCATGGTGTAAGAGGATACCGTAAGGTTGTAAGGAGCCTTCTCTTTTTTTTATTTCATCTAAGATAAAGGTATGGGGGATATAGAGCTTGCGCTTGCTCGAATGTAGGCTCAGTGAAACATCCAGATTTTGGATATCTAAGGCAGGCGTTGTATGAGAAACATCGCTTCTCGATAAAATTTTATAGCCTGTTTTAAGCAAGGCCGGTACAAATTTGTCTGGCAAATTGTTCCAAGGAGGCGTAAAAGCTGGAAAATAAAGGTTTGGAAATAATTTTTCCAAAATTGTTTTCCCCGCTTGCATTTCTTTTTCCACCTCTTCGCATGAGCGTGTTTCATCAAATTCGCACCGTTTACCGATTTGAATGCGGTTGACATGTGCATAACCGTGTGTATGGATCTGGAGGAGACCTTGATATTCTGCGAAGGTTTTGGGCAGATAAAGTTCTAGGCAGCTTGTGGGAATCGCTGCTACATTAAGCTTAGTGTGGTGGGAAGCAAAAAGATTGAGCAGCTTTTGAAACCGTTCTCGATCCCATCCTAAATCATCATTGCGGAAGAAAACTTTCATTTTTTCTTAAAAGCTCAATTAATAGATTAGCGGTATTTTCGGCTCCATTTGCGTTAATTTGGATATCAGGAAAAGGGGCGGCGATACGATCCCGAATTAACTTAGTCAATCTTTCCGGCTTTAGATCTTCCTTACTGAGCATTGTCACAACCCCTTTTTCAGCAAATTTTTCGGCACGAAAAGGTTGTTCGCGAGTTTTTGGAGAGATGTAAGGATAAACAAGTCCAGGTGTCCTAGTTTGGCACATATCAGCTAAAGTACTTCCCCCAAGGGTGATGAGCAAAGCACTCCGGCTTAAGTGCTCTGTGAAGTTGGGTAGAAAATGGGAAATCCGGATATTGGAAGGATGAAGCATTTTTTGCATCATTTTTAAGTCTTGATCCAATGTTTTGGGAGAATTAGGACCTAGCACAAACCAAAATTCGTAATCAGGAAAGTAAATGGTCACTTGGGCAACTGCGCGTAAGAGCTCCTCACATACTCCGCCGCCGCCTGCTGAAATTAAAATTTGCTTAGTTTTTTCGTGGAAAATCTTTTCAGGGGGAGGAGTGGCGACATAGCCTGTATAAGTGATCATATGTTGGGATTCGCGAGCGACACTTGAGGTTTCTTCCAGACGGATAAAATTGGGGTCAGAGTGAATAAATAAGCGATCGTAGTAAGCGTGTAAAATATCCACAGCTTCTTTACAGTTTCCCCCTAGATTAGAGCTGACATCATTCACTGAGCTAATCACTAAGCAAGTTGGATTAGCTTTTTTGAGAATGTCTATAATTTCCAAGATCTCTTCAGTGAAGGCGAGCTTTCCCAAAGGAAAGGAATCGGTGAAAAAAAAAGAGTAGGGCTCTTCCGTTTTTTCAAGAAAGGAGCGAATTAAACGTCTCCTTACTTCAAAAGTGTTGAAGATATTGCGTTTAGAAGCGAGCACTCCTACAATCGGTTCTTGATCGTTATTTGAAACTGCAGGGAGAATGCATTTTTTAAAACGGGGAGATTCAAAAGATAAGTAGACCTCTCTTCCCCCTTGAAAAAAATCGATGTCAAAATGTTTGGTGAGTGCCTGACAGAGGCGTAGGCCACGGACGAGGTGCCCAATTCCTAAGACATATTGACACCAAAAAAGCCCTTTCACCGTTTATCCCTCATAGCTGTTTTTCTTGCTTGCCAATTAAAAACGTTACTTTGAGGATTGCAAATTTTAAAATCAAATTAATTTTAGCTAGAGGAGGGGGTGCCAGCTCAAACGCTTTCGCGGTTGGTAATCTAGCACATCTAAGAGGTTTCTACCAATTTATTCTATCGATTAGGTATATTCAAAAGGTGTGAAAATAAAATAATTAGGAATAAAAAGATGCCAGATAATCAGCCTCCCTCCCATTTTAGAGGAAAAGATGCACTTGATCATGTAGTGGAAGCCCAAGCTCAAGGCCTGATAGCTTCTGCTGAAATTCATGGGGTAGAAATGCCTGGATATTTATCAGCAGCCATAGATGCCGCAAGAGAAACAGCTCTTGTGCTTCTCCTGATCGAAATTGTGTTATTTAAAAATGGATTTTATCTAGCAACAGCTTGGAAGTTACTGCTCATTTTTGCTTTAGCTTGGGCCCTTTGGAAAGTTGGGCGGAGCGCTTGGTTGGGATGGTCAAGATTGGAGCGTTTACATCGCGTGCTCAAACAAGAAAAATGGGAGATTGAACACAATCGGGCTCAAGAAAAGAAAGAGCTTAAAGACTTATATGCCGCAAAAGGATTTGAAGGGCAATTATTGGAAGATGTGGTGGATGTATTAATGGCTGATGGCGACCGTCTTTTACGGGTGATGGTAGAAGAAGAGCTTGGTTTATCGTTAGCAAAAACGGAACATCCTTTAATGCAAGGACTAGGCGCCTTAATTGGGGTTGTTCTCAGCGCGATGTTTTGTTTACTGGCAGAATGGTTTGCACCTCAATATGGCTTAATTTGGGGAAGTTTTATTGTGGGCGGGGTCACTTCAGCTTACGCTGCCCATCAAATTGGCAATCGCTATATCCCCGCTATGATTTGGAATTTAGGTCTATTTTGTTTAAGTGCTGGCTTCGTCTATTTTCTAATCCCCTATGTTCTAGGTCCATAAAATGATGATTCCTTCTAGTTCTACTGAATCTAATTTAGCAAAACATCCTGTGGTATTTGATGACTTTTTTGACTTGGATGAACAAGAATCAGCAAGCCCTTTTTTGACCCCCCACTCGAGAGTTTGGGCAGTCAACCTTCCCTTAAAAGCCTCGATTTTTGCTGCGTGTTTGCTTGCCCTTTCTTTTATTTTCTCTTTTTTTCCTTCCCTACTTTCCCTCTCCCATTTTTTTCTCATTTCTGTGTATTTTTTAGCAGGCATTCCTGCCTTAATCGAATCTTTGGAAGATTTGGCCGTCCTGGATATTAACATTGACATCTTGATGACCCTAGCGGCTTTTTCCTCTGTTTTGATTGGAAGTGGAATGGAGGGAGGATTGCTACTAGTTTTATTTGCTTTATCAGGATCGATGGAGGAGGCTGTGACAACCAAAGCGAAAGGGGCGATGAGCAGCTTATACAAACTCTCCCCCACCTTGGCTTGTGTGATGACTCCCCAAGGAACTTTAATCGAGAGGTCGGTAAAAGAAATTAAGGTAGGGACACATATCCTAGTTAAAGCAGGTCAAGTTGTCCCATTAGATGGCAAAGTGGTCGAGGGGACTTCCTCTGTAAATTTAGTGCATTTAACGGGAGAAAATTTCCCTGTGATTAAAAAAGTGGGGGATTTAGTTCCTGCCGGAGCGCGCAATTTGGATGGCTTTTTAACTTTGGAAGTCTTTCGCACAAGCAACGATTCTACCTTAGCAAAAATTATTCAGCTTGTGACACAAGCTCAAGAAGCGCGTCCGCGCTTGCAAAGATGGTTTGATACAGTGAGTCGTCGGTATGCGATTACGATTATTCTACTTTCTTTGCTGTTTGCCACGAGTTTGCCCTGGCTGCTTAACCTCCCCTTTTTAGGAACGGAAGGGTCTCTTTATCGCGCCTTGGCTTTTTTGATAGCAGCTTCTCCTTGTGCCTTAATTATTGCCATCCCCATTGCTTATTTAAGCGCGATCAGTGCTTGCGCTCGCAGAGGTATTCTGCTTAAGGGAGGGCTTAGCTTAGATGCTTTAGCGTCTTGCTCTGCCATTGCCTTTGATAAAACCGGAACTTTAACGACTGGGGATCTAACGGTAGAAGCCATAGAACCTATCGGACAAACCGCTCATTCACTTGAAGAGGCTTTGAAAATAGCTTACACGCTGGAAATGAATGCCGTCCATCCCATTGCAAAAGCCATTTTAAAACACGGGCAACAAGCAAACATTACCCCGTTGTTATTGAGTGCTTTTAAAAGTATCCCTGGCTATGGATTAGAAGCGCATGTGGCAAGCTCGCAAGGAGAGGTGAAGATATATTTAGGGCGGCCCGAATATATGATGGCTCATTTATCCGCTGAAAAAGCGGAAGCCCTTCGAGCTAAGATCGAAGAATTTCAACAAAAAGGAGAGTTGCTGACAGTTCTTTTAATCGAGCAAGACCTATTTCTATTTCGATTTCGCGACACCCCTCGCAATTTGATTAAAGAAACTTTACAAAAGATTAAGAAAGAATGGAATTTAATTTTGGTCATGTTAACTGGAGATCATCGAGCCAGTGCGAAGCGTATAGCAGAAGATCTTGGTATTCTAGAATACCATGCAGACTTAACCCCTGAAGGTAAGCTTAGACATGTCTCGCATTTGGCCCAATCAAGGGGATTGGCCATGATTGGAGATGGGATCAATGATGCGCCGGCGTTAGCTCGCGCGACTGTGGGCATTTGCATGGGGAAAGTGGGGAGTACAAGTGCTATAGACGCCTCCGATATTGTTTTATTACAAGATAATATCGACCAATTGCATTGGCTTATAAAAAAAGCCCATCAAACGCAAAGAATTGTGCGTCAAAATTTAACCTTAGCTGGCTTGGCCATTGTATTGGCAAGCTTGCCTGCTTTATTAGGGGTTATCCCGCTGTGGCTAGCGGTTATTTTGCATGAAGGGGGAACCGTGTTAGTGGGGCTAAACGGCTTACGCCTTATGCGCGATTAAAGGGATGGAGGGCCTATTTAATTTTCATCGGACAGATTGAACAAATTGCCATGGATAACTATGATCCCAATTAGGATTAATCGTTAGAAAGACTCTCTGCTGCCGGAGCTTTTATGGAAAGAACAAGGCCTCTCACGCTAACTCATGAGCAACTCGAAATCGCTGTAAAGAACGAAAGTCAAAAATTTCAAGGGTATTATCAGTGGCTTGAACAGGCTATGCCTCATACCTTTTTTGAGGATATCAGCGAAGAAAATATTATGCTGATTACCCATAGTTTAATGGGATTTCACGTTCAAGAGTTTTTTTCCACTATTCAGTTAAAGCATGCAGCTATTGTGATGTGCCTAGACAGCGCGGATGCGGATTTACGTATCTTGAAAGACTATGCCCTTTATGGAATCAAAAATTACCAAACGTATGTCTCAAAAATGGCTCTCCCTTTTCCGGGCGTCTCCGCTAATTTGCGCGTTGCCTCCCTTTATTTTACCGAAGCCATTGAACCTGCTATTCCTGCTTATCCCCAAAAAGAAAAAGAAGAGCTGCGAGCGCTCGTCAAAGAACGCAACCCCCAAGTTTCAGATGAGGAATTTGAACGCCTTTTGTCAGGCATCAACAACCGCTTTTTAAGAGCCTTGCCAGTTGAGCGCTTAATTTTAGCACTCGGTATGTTTTTCCGGGCCAAAACGCGCGACAATTGCCAATATGAAGTGCGCTATAATGAAGATTGGCAAGAAAAAGGTGTGGCTTCGATGCAAATCGTCTTGGCATGGCGCAATACGCCCAAATACCACTTTTTATATCGGTTGGCACGCACGATTCAGCGGCATGGACTAGTGATGAAAAGCGTAAATGCCTGCTACATTGATCCTTACAGCAAAAATAGCATTTTATTAATGGTGTTAAGCTTGCATGGCAGCAATGGTGAGGCGGCGTGGGATGTGGCCGATATTCCTAACTTTTTAAGAGAATTTGTGACAGTTAAATACTTCCCTAGCTTCGATGAGATTGATCAGCAGTTGATTAGCAAAGGCGTGGTGACGGGAGCTATGGGGAATTTTCTTCGGGCTAGCGTGAGCTTCATCCATCAGTGTCTAGTTCATCTTGATGCACATCTTTATACTCCGGAGAAAATCGAAGAAGATTTATGCCGGCATCCAGAGCTCACACAGCAGATTTGCTTGGCTTTCAAGAATAAATTCGATCCGGATGATGGCAATCTGGAAGAGTATTTAAAAATACGAACGAAGTTTTTGGAAGATGTGGCCAATTTAGACACGGGACACGAAGAGAATGACCTGCGCCGGAAAAATGTGCTGCGGCAAGGCATGAATTTGGTTCATTACTGCTATAAAACGAATTTTTATCGAGTGAACTATACAGCCTTAAGCTTTCGAATGGATCCCCATTACCTCGATGAGATTCCTTTTGAGCGGCAAAAAAAATTTCCCGAGCTTCCTTTTGCTATTATTTTTTCAAAAGGAATGCATTTTTTGGGGTTTCATATTCGCTTCAAAGATTTAGCGCGGGGAGGGCTAAGAACCGTTTTCCCTTCCCAGGCTGAGCATATGGTTAGCGAAGGCAACAGAATTTTTACCGAATGTTACAGTTTGGCTTATACCCAGCACAAAAAAAATAAGGATATCCCCGAAGGAGGAGCTAAAGGGGTCCTTTTTATCAACCCTTATGAGCGTTTAGATTCGGAAACTCAAATTTTGAGAAAGGAACTAGAAGCTTCCCAAACAGACCCGGCAGGAATTGAAGAAAATTTGGCCCTTTATAGAAAGGAACAAGCGGAGGAATTTCTTTACCAAGCGCAGCGATCCTACATTGAAAGTTTGTTAACCATTGTGAATTGTCATCCGGACGGCTCTCTGCGAGCCAAGTATATTGTGGATTATTGGCAGCGCCCTGAATATATTTATCTAGGACCTGACGAAAATATGCACGACTCCATGATTCAATGGATTGCCGCTTTTAGCCGGAAATATGGGTATAAACCGGGAGGAGCTTTTATTTCAGGCAAGCCGATTGTGGGAATTAACCACAAGGAATATGGAGTCACCTCTTTGGGCGTCAATGTGTATATGGAAGCTCTCTTGCATTTCATAGGGATTGATCCGACAAAAGAACAATTTACCGTGAAGATGTCTGGGGGGCCAGACGGAGATGTGGCTGGCAATCAGATTTGTAATTTATACCGCTATTTCCCACATACCGCTAAATTGTTGGCATTAACAGATGTGTCGGGGACTATTCATGACCCTCAAGGGTTGGACCTCGCTTGTTTAGCTGAGCTTTTTAAGGAGCGAAAGCCTATTCGCTATTATCCACCAAATAAATTAAATGAGGGTGGGTTTTTAGTGGATAAAGAATCCAAGCGCAATCAAACAGCTTTTATCCAACAAGTGCTTTGCTGGAAAAAACAAGAGGGCAAATTGATAGAAGACTGGATTTCGGGTAGCGAGATGAATCACCTCTTAAGGCATAACGTGCATCAGGCAAAAACAGATGTTTTTATTCCTGCAGGGGGAAGGCCGAGAACGCTTAATCACTCCAACGTGGAGGATTTTCTGGATGATAAAGGAAGCCCCACTTCCCGTTTGATTATTGAAGGAGCCAATCTTTATTTAACTCCTCAGGCTCGACGTTTCTTAGAAGAAAAGGAAGTTTTGATTGTTAAGGACAGTTCTGCGAATAAAACAGGCGTTATTTGTTCTTCTTTTGAAATCTTATGTGGCTTAACCTTAACAGATGAAGAGTTCATCACCTACAAGAGCCAGCTTGCCGTAGAAATTTTGGAACGCTTAAAAAAATGTGCCTCTGAGGAAGCTCGGCTTCTTTTGCGCACACTTGAGGAGCAAGGGGGGTATTTAACGGATATTTCAGAGCTTATTTCCAAGCGAATCAACCAATTTACTTACCAGCTCTTGGATTTCCTCGAGGAAATTGAGCTCTCTAAAGACCTAAATGATCCTTTAATTCGCCGTTTTTTACGCTATTGCTTACCCACTCTTCGGCAAAGATTTCAACACGCTTTACTGCAAGAAATCCCCGAGCACCATAAAAAAGCGATCATCGCTTGTTCAATTGCCGCAGATTTAGTTTATTCGCGCGGGATTTCTTGGCTTCCTTCTGTCGTCGATGTCCTCCCTCTTTTGCTTGAACAGAAGGAGGAATATCTTTATCCCCCGAGAGGAAAAGCCCTGGAGGCGAAAGAAATCAGCACTTAAACCCTTCGAGTGCTAAATCAAGCTTGACCCGTTTTCTCTTTCCTTGTATACTAGTCATAAACAAGGAGAGCTTTGGTGAAAGTTCCAGCCACTTCAAAGAAAGGTCATAAATCTAACCGAGAGAGGCAGGTGCTGCTCGGATTAGTTGAATATTACTTGAATACAGGAAAGCCAGTCGGCTCGCATACGTTACAGGGGGCTGGTTTTGAAAACATTAGTTCCGCGACCATACGCAATTATTTTGCAAACCTGGAACAAGAAGGTTATCTTTCTCAACAGCATACTTCAAGCGGGAGAGTTCCGACCAATAAGGCTTTGCGTCTTTATACAGAAGAATATCTCAACTCGGCTATCATTGCTCCTGAAGATGAGAAAGTTTTACAGGCTTTGAGACAGGTAGAGACGCGTGAAATTGCTTCTTATTTACAATATGCTGCAGAAACCCTTTCCCAATTAAGCAATCAAGCTGTTTTTTTATCGGCTCCCCGCTTTGATCAAGATTATCTCGTTGAACTAAAGCTAGTTTCAATCGATCATTCCCGCTGCCTGTGCATTTTAGTGACTGGTTTCGGCATTATTCAAACAGAAGTTTTATATGTAAATAAAAAATTAAATGCTTTTACAATCAAAAGGCTTGAGCTTTATTTTCATTGGCGTTTGACAGGATTTGATAAACCTACTACTCTAAACAAAGAGGAAGAGCTTTTAGGCCAAACAATGTATAACGAATTGATGGTTCGTTATATTGTAGGCTATTCCAATTTTACGGATGAAGAGGTCTATCGCACAGGATTTTCTAAATTAGCCACGCATGCCGACTATCAAACGCCTGCTGCCCTAGCTATCAACTTAGCCTTGTTTGAAGATGCGCAGAGTATGCGGTTACTTTTGCGAGACTGCGTAACGCATAGTCGCTTAAAAGTATGGATAGGGGAAGATTTGCTTCCTTTTTCGTCCGAAATACCCACTTGTAGTGTGCTCGCTATCCCTTATCGAATCAATCAACACAATGTAGGTGCTATTGGGATTTTAGGCCCAGTGCAAATGCCTTATCGCAGACTATTTGGGATTTTAAAAGTTTTTTCCGAATATATTAGTGAAACGCTGACAAGACATGTTTTTAGATTTAAACTCAGTTTTCGTCAGCCTCACCGAACCATGTCAGAGAAAGAGCTTCCGCCGTTAAATCACGCTAGCTTTTTGTTAGAAGACAGGCGGTAGAACGTAAGGTATGGAAGAAAACAAGTTTTAGACAAGAGGTTAACTATGACAAAAGCCGATAACAAAAATCATGAAAAAGATCAAAGTGAAATGGATAAGGTGAATGCAGAATGCATGTGTTCCCACGAATGCACCCCAGCTCAAGAAGGAGAAGTCAAACCTCAACCGAATGTTGTTTCAATTGAAGAAAAAGAAATTGAAGCTCTTCGCCGAGATGCTGCTGACAATAAAGATAAATATTTACGAGTTCTTGCAGAAGCGGAAAATCAAAGAAAAAGACTGCAAAAAGAGCGGCAAGAGCTTATTCAATATGCTCTTCAAAATGTGATTGCTGATTTTTTGAATCCGATCGATCAGATGGAGAACGCTTTAAAATTCAAGGATCAGATGTCCGCCGAAGTCAAAGGGTGGGCACTTGGATTCGAAATGATTTTAAATCAATTTAAAGATGTTTTGGCCACCAACGGGGTAGCTCCCATGGTTTCTGTGGGCACATCCTTTGATCCCCATTTACATGAAGCGATCGAAATGGTAGAGACAGGGGAATTTGCTCCAGGAACTGTCGTAGAGGAAAGTTTAAAAGGCTATAAAATGGGAGAGAGGGTCATTCGACCAGCACGCGTTAAAGTTGCAAAAGCGGTCAGTGAACCAGCTCCTGAGCAAACCGAATAAAAAGAGCAAGAGATAAAAGGAGGATTATATGAATAAAAAGAAAGGAAAAATTATTGGAATCGATCTTGGAACTACCAACTCCTGCGTTGCTGTCATGGAAGGAGGGGTCCCAAAGGTGATTCCCTCAGCAGAAGGAACCCGTACAACACCTTCTGTGGTGGCTTATAAAGGAAATGAAATATTGGTAGGGATTCCTGCAAAACGGCAAGCTGTCACAAATCCGGAAAACACTATCTTCTCCTCGAAGCGCTTTATTGGGCATAAATACAAGGAAGTGATAAATGAAATCAAAACCGTTCCTTACAAAGTGACTGAAAATGCACAAGGGGATGCTGTTTTTGAAGTTCAAGGTAAAATTGTGACCCCCGAAGAGATCGGTGCCCAAATTTTGATCAAAATGAAAGAAACAGCTGAAGCCTATCTCGGCGAGAAGGTGACAGAGGCCGTCATCACAGTGCCCGCTTACTTTAATGATTCCCAGCGCCAATCTACCAAAGACGCAGGGCGAATTGCCGGCTTAGATGTTAAGCGTATTATTCCAGAGCCCACAGCAGCTGCGCTGGCGTATGGCTTAGATAAAGAAAAAACCGAGAAAAAAATTGCCGTGTTTGACTTGGGTGGTGGTACCTTCGATATTTCTATTCTCGAAATTGGCGAGGGCGTTTTTGAAGTTTTAGCGACAAACGGAGATACGCATCTCGGCGGGGACGATTTTGACCATGCCATTTTGAATTGGATGTTGGAGACTTTCAAACAAGAAACAGGCATTGATCTGCACAACGATAAAATGGCTCTGCAACGTCTGCGCGATGCCGCCGAAAAAGCGAAGATTGAACTTTCCGGTACACAATCGACTGAGATCAATCAGCCATTTATCACCATGGATGCAACTGGTCCTAAGCATTTATCTTTGAATTTGACACGCGCCAAGTTAGAAAGCTTAACCGCTGGGCTGATTGACCGTACCCGTGAGCCTTGCCTCAAAGCTTTAAAAGATGCTGGCCTTACTAAAGACGATATTGGGGAAGTTATCCTGGTGGGGGGAATGACCCGTATGCCTGCTGTACAAGAGGTGGTGAAATCCATTTTTGGAAAAGAGGGGCATAAAGGGGTAAACCCAGATGAAGTAGTGGCAATAGGTGCGGCAATTCAAGGGGGAGTTCTCGCAGGTGAGGTGAAAGACGTTCTTCTATTGGATGTAACCCCTTTAACTCTTGGAATCGAAACCATGGGAGGCGTGATGACTCCGTTGGTGGAAAGAAACACCACCATTCCTACCCAAAAGAAACAAGTCTTCTCCACAGCTGCCGACAATCAACCTGCTGTAACCATTCGAGTTTTGCAAGGGGAACGCAAAATGGCGAATGACAATAAAGAGATTGGAAGATTTGACTTAGCCGATATCCCACCTGCTCCACGGGGAGCCCCGCAAATTGAAGTGGCCTTTGATATTGATGCAGATGGGATTTTGCATGTATCAGCCAAAGACAATTCTACAGGAAAAGAGCAAAAAATCCGCATTGAAGCTCAATCGGGATTGCGGGAAGAAGATATTCAAAAAATGTTAAAAGAAGCGGAACTGCACGCTGAAGAAGATAAAAAGCGTAAGGAAGAAGTGGAAATTCGCAATGAAGCAGATTCTCAAGCTTTCCGGGCATCTAAAGCTCTTGAAGAGTATAAAGACAAGCTTCCCCAAGAAGTTGTCAGTGAGGTGCAAGGTAAAATTGATGCGGTGAAAAAAGCTCTTGAAGGGACAGATATGGCTAGAATCAAATCTGCTAAAGAAGACCTTGAAAAGAGTATGCAGCATATTGGCGAAGCGGTAGCGAAAGCTGGGGCGGCAGCGGGAGGTGCCCAAGCAGCTCCGGGTGGCCAGCAGCAATCTTCTTCTGGGCAGGCGCACCCTGAGCATCCTAAAGGGGAAGACCACATTCAAGAGGCAGAAGTTGAAATTATCGACGATAAAGATAAGAAGTAATCCTTCCACTTGATTGAATTAAGACGCTTAAGGCCCGCAAAAGCGGGCCTTTTTTATTGTTTAGGCAAATATCCAAGCCGAGTTTTTGAACCCATACTTTTCTAGGTGGGGCTGAAAATAGGTGTTATTGAGGAGGAACTTGCTTCATTGCAGCCAGCCTTTGGAGATAGCGCTTCCGCCCTTTTAAGGCAGCTTGAATTTCAAATAGATCTCTTTCTTCAACAATAATATCGTCTTTCCAGTGGGCGGCAAGCAGCTTTCCGTTTGCAAAAGTATAAATGCCTTTGCCATCTCTTTTCCCCTTGGCCCATGCTCCCTTATATCGAGAACCACAAGAATAAGTACGGGTGCCTAACCCATGGTAAGCGCCCTCAAAATATTGTCCTTTGTATCGGGTGCCATCCTGATAAGAGAATGTTCCTTCATCCAATTTACCTAAGGAAAATTTTCCTTCAAATTTATCTCCAGAAGAATAAGTTAAAATTCCTTCTGCGATATAATCTTTGTGAAATCTCCCTTCGTATCTTAAACCAGGCAATTTAAGTATCCCGTATCCTTCATAAAGGCCATTTTGTTTATGCCCTATATAAATCTCTTTGGAAAAAAGTCTTTTGGTCGTAGAAAAACCAGCTTTTAAATTTCCTTTCTGAATTGCTTGTATTTGCTCTACTATCGTAGAAGTTAAGTCTAGCTTGTCCATTTTTTTCTGATAGCAAAAAGCCCGCTTTGCAATTGAAAACCGTTTTCTTAAACTATTTGCATTTACTTTTAGGTAGCCTTCTTGGCCTAAAGGATCTTTAACTTTTAATAGGACTATTCTTCTTCTTTCAAAAAAATTAAGTTTTGGGGGAGCGTTTGAAATAATAAGCTTAGAATGTATGCGGATAAAATAGCGGGAATTGTTTAGGCCTTGAAATACGATTCTATTATGTAACTTGCCTAGGCTTCTTTCGGGATGAATAATCTTCTCAGCTGTTGCCAAGCCGAGAAATTCGATGGGTAAAATAGACATAAAATGGCCTCTTTGAAACGCTTACTATTATGTCAATCAAACTAAGAAACATGTAAATTTCTTAGGATTAAATTATTGCCAATTTTCTAAATTATTATAACAAGGGGGTATTTAAAAGAATAGCCTAGTTGCTATTCTCTTGCTTTATCTTAAAGAAACGGCGGGGCAAAATTTTCTAAAGTTCTAAAAGAAGAGTGTCTAAATTAAAAAAGGCCCTCTCACTTGCTTTTATGGCTTTCAGAGGGCAAAATTCTTTTTGAGGGGGGCGCTTCGCTTCATCCCAGCTTGTCGCCTAAGGATAAGCTGGGATGAGTTTTCTTCCTGTTTTATTGGCTGTCATTAGAAGCGGAAGAATTGTAATGAGGCTTATCTTCTGAATGTTTATCCTCTTTTTCTTCCTCTTCACCCGGTTCGACAGAAGAGTCTGATTCCTTACTTTCAGCCACATGTTCGGGACTCTCTTCTTCCAGAGAGCCCTCTTGAGAGTCATGAAGAGGGCTTTCTTCGGTTTCTTCTTCAGTAGCTTCCCTCTCTACTTCTACTTCTTCCTCATAAAATCCCAATTCTTCGTCCATGCCTTCTTCCAAAGGAGGAAAAGCGATTTCCAGTTGTTCCAAATCCCGAAAAGGATCTTTATCAAATTCGTTCTCCTCTTCTCCAAATGCTGCCTCTTGAGAAATCAAAGGTTCTGCTAAAGGAATTTTTTCTTCATCTGCATCCCTTTCTTCGTCCTCTTGATCTTCTTCTCCCTGATCTTTTTTAGGAGTGAAAAAAACATTTTTAAATAATTCGTTTTCTTTATAAAGCGCGATTGTTTCTGAGATTAGCGTAGGAGGTGGAGCTAATAAAGAGGAAAAGAGGGAAGTTGTAGGTGACCCTACGGGCTGAAGAGGAAGCTCTTCGGTCTCATCTGTTGCCTCCACAGGAGCAACCAGTTCAATTTTCTTTTCTTCCTTTTTAATTTCACTTTCACTGCCTTCTTCTTTTTCATCCAAAGCGTGTTCTTCTTTGCCTTCTTCCCTTCCTCGTTTGCGTCGATAATGACGTCTGCGTTCTCGCTTTTTATCTAAACGGGCTTCGCCTTTAACTGCCGCAGCTTCTTCTGCTTTTGCTTCACCGCTTTCTTCAGGCATTGGCTCGGTGATTTTCTCAATTGTCGATTCTTTAAGCGGTTTGGCAGCTTGCTCTTTGCCTCCGCCAATTTTAATCGAGCGGTCTAACCCTACACTTTTCAAGACCATGCGGGTTTCTCTAACTTCAAGAATTTCGTAATCAGTTGCAGGGACTAAGAAAGCCTTAGGTCTTTCAAGAGATCGAAAGAAAAATGAGCTTCCAAATGATACGACTTCTACTGCGTCAACAAAATATTCTTCCTGGCCCACACTTTTACTGCTGCGGACCACTATTTTGCACCCCTCACGCGGAGTAATGACTGTTTCTATAATAGGTTCTCGTGTAAAATCCACGTATGCATTCCATCCATTTTAAGGTTTGTATGATTCAGATTAGCGAGAGAATGATCAACAGGTTAACGAATTCTCAAGGTTCTGAATATGATAATTGTAACGTTCTTGAGCTTCATATTTGCCCTATCCTATCTTTACTTTTGGGCAGCTAAATGCTCTAGAGATGCTATATAAACTACAAGGTCAACAAGCCGGGAAGCGTATCCCATCTCATTGTCATACCATGCAATAATTTTATAAAAAGAGTCGTTCAAGGCTATGCCAGCCTCTTTATCAAAAATAGCTGAATAAGTACTGCTAATAAAATCACTTGAGACAACTTGCTCGTCGCAGTAAGCCAAAATACCCCGCATTTCGTTTTCTGAAGACCTTTTCATGGCTTGGCAGATTTCTTCATACGAAGTGGATTTGCTTAAGCGGACTGTTAAATCTATCACAGAAACGTCTGCTGTTGGAACTCTTAAAGCCATGCCCGTTAGCTTTCCTTTAACTTCGGGTAAACACAAAGCGACTGCTTTAGCAGCGCCTGTAGAAGCTGGAATAATATTTTGGCAAGCCCCTCGTCCGCCACGCCAATCTTTTTTGGAAGGCCCATCTACAGTCGGTTGGCTAGATGTCATGGCGTGGACAGTTGTCATTAAACCTTCTTCAATTCCAAAATTATTCAATAAAACTTTTGTAATAGGAGCCAGACAGTTAGTCGTGCATGAAGCATTAGAGATAATTCGATGGACGTCTGGCTTGTAATGCTGATGATTAACGCCCATCACAAAAGTGGGAATATCTCCTTTTGCGGGAGCGGAAATGATAACGCGAGAAGCTCCGGCTGTTAAATGCTTTTGGGCTTGTTCGGGGGCGGTAAAAAGGCCTGTGCACTCCAGCACATAATCGATTTTTAAGTCTTTCCAAGGCAGCTTTTCAGGATCTTTTTCGGCAAGCACGATTGTTTTCTTGCCATTGACAATCAGGTGTTCTCCCTCCGCGTAAACCTCTCCCTCAAACCTGCCATGAGTTGAATCAAATTTTAGTAGGTAGGCAAGATTATCAGCAGGGACCACATCATTTACGGCTACAATTCGCACATCGTTAAGTTTTGAGGCAATTCTGAATGCAAGCCTTCCAATTCGTCCAAACCCATTAACTGCAATATTTACAGACATGGCTTTCCTCCAGTTTCTAAAATTAATACTTTCGATTTGCCCTAGTTTGGATAAAAGAAAAACACCGACTCAAATTGAAAGTTTCGCGTTAGCTCGAACGGGTGATAACTCCAGTTTCAAGAGCCATTACCCTATGGAAAATAATAAAACACCAAGGTGCATAATGTAAAGGGAAAGATCGCCCCCATTTTTCCTTCCCGGTGCACTTTTTTATACGGGTAGTTGGTAAAAAAAGGCGCAATCTTCTAGCATTGCTATTTTCTTTATCCTCAAGGGTATTTATTAAAATTTTTTAGCTTTTATCAAGCAAACTTACCATCCATAAAGGTTGTTATGACATCTCTTCTTTCATTTGATACAGTGGGACAAAAATATTTAGATTTTGTGGTTACCAAAGCGATTCCCATCAAAGAAATTAATTGCAACTTAGTTGAGTTAATCCATACTCCCACAGGCGCGGAAGTTTTACACTTGTCTAACGATGATCCAGAAAATATGTTTTGCTTATCCTTTCGGACAATTCCCAAAACTTCTAATGGGATCGCACATATCTTAGAGCATCTCGTTCTTTGCGGCTCAAAAAAATTTCCTCTAAAAGATCCTTTTTTCAGCATGACCCATCGCAGTTTAAACACTTTTATGAATGCTTTCACAGGGGCGGATTTTACTTGTTATCCTGCTGCTAGCCAGCTGCCTAAAGATTTTTATAATTTACTAGAGGTTTATTTGGATGCGGTTTTTCACCCCAATTTAGCCTATCTGAGCTTTTTGCAGGAGGGGTATCGGCTCGATTTTACCGATCCTGCCGATCTCAATTCTGCTTTAGAATTTAAAGGCGTGGTATTCAACGAGATGAAAGGCGCCCTCTCTTCGCCGACAGCCCGCTTATCAGAGGCTATGTCAAGCGTCCTTTTTCCCACTTTGACTTACGGCATTAATTCAGGAGGAGATCCAAAAGTTATTCCTCGACTCACCTATGAGGAGCTTTGCCGTTTTCATGAGGAGTTTTACCATCCCAGCCGTTGTTTATTCTTTTTTTACGGCAATATGCCCTTAGCAGGTCACCTAGATTTCATTGCCAAAAATGCCCTTTTAAATAGCACCAAAAAAGAACCCCTTCCCTTTTTACCAAGAGAGAAACGGTTTGCAACGCCAAAAAAAATTGAAATGAGTTATGCAATTGGCCAGGAGGAAACGGAAGAGAAAAAGACCCTATTTGGCCTAGGGTGGTTGACCGCGCACATTCTAGAACAGAAAGAGTTGCTGGCTTTAACTATCTTAGACATCGTTCTGATGGATACAGATGCTTCGTTGCTTAAATTACCTCTTTTAAAGTCTGGCTTATGCACACAAGTCACCTCGTCTCTAGATAGTGAAATTAGCGAAGCGCCTTATATTTTAGTTTTTAAAGGGTGCGAAAAAGAAAATGTAGAACAGCTCATAGAGATGGTTCTGAAAGTTTTAAGAGAAATTAAAGAAACCGGGATTTCTTGGAATTTAGTGGAAAGTGCCATTCATCAACTAGAGTTCCATCGAACAGAAATCACAGGAAATCATGCGCCTTATGGACTTTCACTTTATTTTAGAAGTGCTTTAATGAAACAACATGGAGCTTCTGCAGAGGATGGTTTACTCATTCACTCTCTATTTGGGGAGCTTAGAGAAGAGTTAGAAAGAAATCCAAATTTATTGCTCGAACTTATGGAGCGGTATTTGATTAACAATTCCCACCGGGCTACAGTAATCATGACGCCGGATAAAGGGTTGACGGGAGCTGAATTAGAGGAAGAAAAAGGCGTTTTAAAAAAGATTCAAGAAAAACTCACACTAGAAGAAAAGCAGACAATTTCTAAACAAGCCAAAGATTTAGCCGCTTATCAAGAGAAAGAAGAAGAGGTAGATATTCTTCCTTCTGTTTCTTTAGCGGATGTGCCCAAAAAATCGCAGGTATTTCCGCTGACGAAAGAAAAGGTGGGAGCTGTGGAAGTGTTTTTTCATCCATGCTTCACCAATCAAATCGTCTATGCCGAATTAGTATTTCCTTTACCAAAGATTGCTCAAGAAGAGCTCTATCTGCTGCGCTTATTAACTCTTTTGATTCCTCAAATGGGATGTGGAGGACGTTCCTATGTAGAAAACTTGGAATATATTCAAGCTCATACAGGAGGGGTTGATACTATACTCAACTTTACCCATCACGTTGATCATTCAGCGGCCTTTACACCAAGTTTTTCGATGCGGGGAAAAGCACTTTCCCGAAAAACAGATAAATTATTTTCTCTTTTAAAAGAAATGGTGAGCACTATTGATTTAGCAGATAGAGAAAGAATTAAAGAACTACTTGCGAAACATTATACCAGCCTAGAAATGGGCCTTAACCAAAATGCTCTCAAATATGCGATCAACCTTTCGGCAAGTGGATTAGATATCCGTTCTAGCATTGCTAACTCTCTTTATGGATTGGACTATTACTGGAAAATCAAGGCGCTAGTTTCCCATCTTGATGAAAAAGCTGATTGGCTGATTGAAAAGCTGCAGGGTCTTCAAAACCAACTGATGGGAGTCAAAGGAGCTCATCTGATTTTAGCTTGCGATCAGGAGAAATACGAGGATTTAAGAAAAGAATGTTTTTACGGATTGGGTCAGCTTCCCGAGAAACCGCTTACTCCTTGGGATCATTCCTCTTATCAGTTAATTAAAGCGGATTCGCAAGGGCGTACGATTTCTTCGCCGGTTGCTTTCACCAGCATGATGTTTAAGACGTTAAACTACACTCATCCTGATATGCCAGCCTTAGCGCTCGTTGCGCCCCTTTTTGATAATTTGGTTTTACATCCTAAATTACGAGAACAAGGTGGCGCTTATGGGGGAGGGGCTTCATGCAATTCCTTAACGGGCAAATTTTATTTCTTTGCCTACCGAGACCCCAATATTGCCAGTTCTTTGAAAGCCTTTGAAGAAGCTGTCCAAAGCATAATAAAAGGGGAATTTGAAGATTCTGATTTGGAAGAAGCTAAATTTGAAATCGTACAAGGGATGGATTCTCCCGTGGCTCCGGGTAGCCGCGCAAGTGTTTCCTATGATTGGATGATTCAAGGAAAGACTCCGGAAATTAGGCAAGCTTTCCGGGATCGCTTACTGGCATTAACTAAAGAGGATGTGCAAAAAGCGGTGAGACTGCACATTCTCCCCAAAATGGCGGAGGCTACCACCGTCGTATTTGCATCAAGAGAGCTTTTTGAGCAGGAAAATCAAGTGCTTGCTAAAAATGGGCGAGCGGTCTTACCGGTTGAACCAATTTAAGCCCTTGAGAGTTAAAGCTATTCGAAAAGGGGTTTCTGGCGATTAGGGCGAAATTTGTCCAAAAGGCGAATTTGATTTGACGATTAATTGGGAAAACAAGTACCTTATTGTTTCTTCATCTGCTCGGATGGTGAAATGGTAGACACTAGGGACTTAAAATCCCTTGGGAGCAATCCCGTGCTGGTTCGAGTCCAGTTCCGAGCATCTCAAAAAGGGCTTAAGTCTTCATCGGCTTAAGCCCTTTTTGCTTTGCCAAATTCAAATAAAAAATTAGACTGGGAGTAGCTAGATTTTTTGGAAGGGCTATTTAGAAAAGATAAAAATCGCAATGTCTTTTTATTTTCAGTTGTTTACAATATAGGAAAACAATCGCATATCTTTATTGCCCTTTGCCACTAGCAGTTGCGCAAATCTTTAGGCGTAACATCCTGCTAACCTAAAAACGCTTCGCTCAAAAACCTACGGTATATTCTGAGAGGCTAATATAAAAATTGCCTTTGCCCTTAAGTAAAAAACAATATAAAAAATTGTGTTTTTATTTCTATTTTATTAGGAATTAAGATGAACAAAATCCTCCTGAAATTGCCCTGTTTTTTCTTTTGCGTATGCTTTTTCTTTTCTATTTTTGGAGTAGAGAAAGAGGTAAGGCAAGGTTTATCCTACGAACATATTCTGACGGATGTTCCTCAATCCATCCATATTTTGAAAGTCGATGCCTCATACTTCGAAATTATGCCTTCAAGAGCTCTTGATGATGGGATAGGCCGGGAAACAGTCTCTTCTTTATCTTCTAGGCATCAGGCAATTGCCGCAATTAATGGAGGATTTTTTCAAATAGGGGGGAATTTTGATGGCTTACCTGGGGGAATTCTTAAAATTCGAGAACAGTGGTTTTCTTTGCCTTATAAGCCAAGAGGAGCTATTGGGTGGACGAAAAATAACCATTTCGTACTCATAGACCAACTTTTAGCTTCTTGTTCGGTGGCGATAAAAGGAAGCACCATTCAAGCAGATGGTCTAAACCGGCAAAGAAAAAAAGGGGAAAAAATTTTGTATACTTCCGCTTTTCATCGCACCACCTTGACCAATCCTGAAGGGATTGAGCTGGTTGTTGAAAATAATAAAATTGATAAAATTTGTTCCCATCGTGGGAGCAATTCAATTCCTATAAAGGGAGTAATTTTATCAATTGGAGAAACTGAAGAGAATTTTTTTATCTCTACCTTTTCCAAAGATGATCCTGTGGAGGTTTCTTTTAATATCTTACCTCAAAGTAGCCCATGTTATACTTCTTCTGCCGATTGGGAAAAAATGGATTACATTGTAGGGGGGACTCCTATATTAATTAGAAACGGCAAAATAATCTCTGATTTTTCCTCTGAAAAAACTCTCGAAACTTTTCTCACAAACCGCCATTCCCGCACTTCTATTGGGTTACTGAAAGATAAACGGTGGGTGTTTGTGGTGGTTGATGGAAAACAACCAGGGATGAGTGAAGGAATGACGATGAATGAGCTTGCTCAATTTATGGCTAAGCTAGGGTGTGTAGAAGCATTAAACCTGGATGGCGGAGGCTCTTCAACTCTCGTGATCAACAAAGCAGTGATAAATCAGCCTCGGGGAGACGAAGATGAGGGAGAGGGAAAAAGCATCGAAAGAAGAGTTTCGGATGCCATTCTTATTTTAGAGAGAAAAGCTGATTAAAAAGGAGCTTATATATGACAGCATGCCTATCAATAGATCGAGAAACTTATCTTTCTCCTAATTATTCTGAGAGACGGGGAAATGTGTCTCCGACTATTTTAGTCCTTCATTATACAGCGTGTCCCATGGATGAAGCTTTAAAAAGGTTAACTTCAAAAGCTCAAGCTGTAAGTGCTCACTACTTATTGCCTACCGATGGAAATAAAATTTACAATCTTGTAGATGAAACTCATAGAGCTTGGCATGCAGGTGTGAGTCAGTGGAGAGGGGTAAATGATGTAAATTCGTTTTCAATCGGGATTGAAAATGTAAACTGGGGATATACCTATGGCTGGTTGCCAGCCGAGCCTACTAACCCTATTGTGCGATATTTCTGGAGTTCGATGATTCATCTAGAGCGGCGCTTGGGAGAATTTCTAGAAGCTAGGCAATTATTTTGTTTCCAAAAGCAATGGCATTATTTCCCTAAAAAACAAGTTGATACTTTGACCATTTTAGCAAAAGATATTCTTTCTAGGTGGCAAATCGATGCTGAAAATGTAGTGGGACATTCTGATATATCTCCCCAACGCAAGGTTGATCCAGGACCCCTTTTTCCTTGGGAAGCACTTGCTGAAAAGGGAGTAGGAGTTTGGTATGATCCTTTTGTAGATCGAGTTCATTCCAATAAACCAAAGGGAATAAGCGTGTCATGGATGCAAGCGGGCCTCCAAAAATGGGGATACTCTGTTCCTCAAAATGGAAAGTTAGATCCAGAAACAGAAAAGGTCATGCAAGCTTTTCAGATGCATTTTAGACCAGAAAATTATGGAGGGGCCATTGATGAAGAGTGCGCTAATATTTTAGATAGGCTTCTTTGTCAACGTGATAATAAAAAGGATCAGTAGGCATGAATGGGAAGAAATTTTCCGGCAAATCATCTCCAAGGCTTTCTGTGCTTGATGGAGTCAAATGGGAGCCATTTCAGTTTGATGACTTATTAAAACAGGCTGAATAGTAGGGGTGATAAAACCATCCAATCAGCCATGTTAGGAATTTAGAAGGGCTTGAAACCAGCCCTTAAAAAGTGCTGGTTAAGTGTGTGTAAGAGATAAGTAGCCAAGTTATAACCATGGTAGGGGCCCTATTTTTCTCTTTGTTTAAACCAGCCCTCTAAACCTAAATGTGCCTAAACCCAAAGCTGAAGAGGCTATGGCATTCTTGAGGGGAGGCGAGCCTCTTCGGAGGGCTTGAGCTTTTTGGCCTTTTTAAAAATTTGCTTTGCTAACACGGCGTGTAGTTTTCCTATTTTAGCTGGAATTCCGGGGTTAATTTTTGCTCCAATTTGCTCTCCACGTGCATTGGAGTTTTGTTCCGTATTGTTTTGGCTAGCAGAATATTGGTGGATGGCTGTGGCATAAGTCTGGAGCATTGCCGAATCTCCTTCGTTTGGAAAACGGCCATGCAGGGCTAAAAATACCAGATTCTCTTGCATTTTATCATCTATTCGCCCTGTGCGATCCTCTGCGCTTTTGCAGAAAAATTCATTAACATGCCCCATTTTTTCTTGAAGCAAGTTATAAGCAACTTGAAAATCCATCACATGCTCAGGTTCGCGAAATTTTCTATAGTGAAAGATCTTTTGAGCTTCAAAATGAAGGGTTAAAACTTGCTGTAAATTTTCCACTTTTGTGCGAGTTTCATCGGGCCATTCGGGATCTTTTTCCATTAAGATGCGCAAGTTCTGCTCAAGGGAGTACTCTTTATTTCGAAAAGCTTTTGTGCGAGCGTCTAATAACGCTTTATGGGTAGCATCAAGCTGTTTTTCAAGAGAACTAATTTCAGCTTGTATTTTGTTTATTTCACTTGTAACAGCAGGGGCATTTGAATGCAGGTATTGACTTTGAGCCATTTCCAGCTTTTCGTATAAATCGGAGAGCCTTCCATCTAAATCAGCTTGTAAATCTTTTTGTTTTTTTGATTTATCTTCAAAACCTTCTTGGTGAATGATATTTTCAAGCAGGGATAATACCTCTACTGAAACTTCTCCTTCAAGCTCTTTAATTTTTGCCGAAGCCCATTCGTAAACATCTTCTTCAAGGGCATTAAATCCCCGCGCATTGATTCCAGCTTGAATGGAAGCATCTGGCAGGATTCCGTGCAGCGATTGATTGGTGGCACCTATATTTGCTCCTAAATTCATGAAAGAAATATTGGGTTTAATCCAAACCTCTTTACCTTCAATTTCTATCTGCATCACTCGATTGTTGAATAAGCGAAGGGCTTGGGCTGATTCTTCTAGCTGAGTTGTTTCGCTTTCCCCTTTCCATTTTCCCATAATCCCATAAGATTTATTGCGCACAAAATCAAATTGTTTGGCTGTCAATAAAATCATGCTTCGTAAAGGAACTTCTAAGGGCTCTTCAGGAGAGGTTTTAATATCTGTGTTTTGCAAAATGTTCTGAGCGGCATCTATTAAACCTTGGCGCACATTTTGGGTAGCAATCGCTTGCCGTTTATAGCTATCGGCGATTGCAATAGGAGGATAGCTAGAATGCCGAATTCCGCTATATAAAACTTGCATGTGATGATTGGCGTCCAATACTCCAAATGAGGTTCGCACATAATTAGCAAGTCCCTCGCGGTCCCTGATGGTACTAGGAAGGGTTGTTTTAGAAAGGGGAGTTTGCATGCTGACAAATTGTTGAGCTTCTCCATTTCCCTTGTCAATATAAAAGGTGTTAATAATCGTGGGTCTTCCCCGCTCAAGTACCTGCTTTTTCTCATATTCTGCAAGTTTTTTCAAATTAAAAGCCGGCCGATTTGTGCCGGGGGGGATAGAACTGCGAATAATATAACTAATATCTGTGGCAAGTTGAGCGATTTTTTGCTCCGCAACCTTGTGTATTTCTTGATAGTAGGTATCTCCATGGTCTGATTGAATTTTATCCGGATCAATTTGACAATCTGCTTTGATGGATTCCACATATTGAGTTTCTAAGCGTTTAATGCGCTCCATAAGCTCTTCTTTTTGCTCTTTTGTAATCACGGGATCTTCACTGTATTGCTTTTCTTTATTTTTGCCGATGGTATAATCTTTAGTGCTAGTCATCTCGGTTAAATAGAGCTCAGCGGCTTCAGCCAGCAACTCTTGCCTTTTCAAAAATCCTTCCGTTTTAACGCCATGGTAGGCCCCTTGGTCAAATTCATTAATTTCAAACGGTTGGCCATTGATCGTTAATTTCCAGCTTGTGATCCCATATTTGTCTTTTTCGGGAATTTGATAGGCTTGTCCATTAAAATTAAGAAAAGTTTTTCCACCCACTTCAAAAGTCGGTTCTCCTTTTTCTTTAGCCTTTCGCAAGGTTTGAATAAAATCTAAGGCTTGTTTGGCCTCTAAGGCGCTTGCTTCTTTAAGCTTAGGAGACTCCCTTTGGGCAGGGGCAGGAGGAGTTTCGATTTTTACCGAGGAGGAAGTTTTTCCTCGAGAAACAGCAAAGTTGGGCATCAACCTTGAGAGAAAATTTTTAAACCTTTCTAAGTAATTTTTAACCATGGAAAAATTTCCGGAGACCTTATGTTCTTTAAAATTAACACTCTCATTATTTTCTAGCTTAAATTCCAATGGCTTAACTAAAGTCTGCGAATTTTGAATAAGGTCAGCCACTTTTAAAAGGGTCGCTTCAAGCTGGGTATGGGGATCAAAATGGGTATCGTGATAGGGAGTGATAGTGAGAGGAGGACGGCCATCTAAAGAAACTTCGACAGTACTAAAGGATGTTTCTTTTTGAATTTGGTGGATTTGAACTCGTTGACTAGATGAATCGAGAGGTTGAGGGGCGCGAGAAGAATCGATACTCATACTAACCCTACTTTATTAAAATAAATTAAGTTTAATTATATAACTTTATCATAACATAAAGTTTAAATTTTAATTAAACAAATTTATTTAATAAATAGGGTTAGAAAGTAACTAATTAATTTTAGCAGCCACAGATTGTGCCTTCACTTTTTTGCTCGCATTTACACGCTTCTCCCTCACACTTGCAACTTAACTGAGTCTCAGCCTCAGACTGCTGCTGGCATCCACAATGTTTTTGCGGGGTGCATTCACACTTTTCGCACGAGCAGGAGGTATTAACCGGCGAAGTAGGATGCGCGGACAAAAAACCGACAGTGATAAGAGAGGTGGATAAAAAACTTAAAATTTTTTGCATGATAGACTCCTTTTTTTTATCGTTAAAAACTATTCGAACCTTTTAATTAATTCCCGAATTTCGTCAATTTTTCTTTTTTGTTCCTTTTGATCGTTCGAGAGGCTTGCTTGTGTCACACAACTGGTAAGGTGGACATCCAAAATGCGCAGTTCAATGCTTTTAATGGCAGAACGAATGGCCCGCAATTGGGTTAAGATTTCGGGACAGTATCTACTTTCTTGGATCATCTTTTTGATCCCTTCGATCTGTCCGCTAATCCGGTTAAGATTAGCTAATTCCTTGAGATGAGAGGGGTGATGAGGGTTTTGACAATCTTGAGTACTCATGAGAATTTCCTTGGGTTAATCTTTATACTATACCCCCGTAAGGTATTTAAGCAAGAAATAAAAAAGGGCATGGAGACCATAAGTTTTTTCTTCCCAGTTTTTAGCTGTTTTTACTCAATTGAAAAAAATCGGCGCGAAGGGAAAACTCCTCTCTATTTCTACGAGTCACAACCTCGCCTTGTGGCTTATGAAGCCAAATTAAGAAAACCTTTGATTTAAAGTAGCCCGGATAAGTAAATTTTTGAGCGTGATGTTAACAAAAAAATAATATTATATGGTTTGTATGAAAAAAAATAGCGTTTTAACTCTTTGTTTCGCAGTCAAACACCATCGAAAGAAAATCTGCCTCTTTTTGGTTTTTTATTTTTTAGGTTGGGTGGTTCAGCGGGAATACTTTACCCTAAATCACGAGTGGTACAAAAGCTTAGCCAAGGTGTTAGTATTTTTTAATAAATAGCTTGGTAAAAGGCAAAGGTTAATGATCAAACTGCTCTTCTCCTTCATGTTCATCTGGTAAAGGAGTTTCGATCAATTTAAAAAGCAGAGGATTGATTGCGATGGAAATTAAAGCTGCCGCTACGATCACGTCGTAGCCTTCATCGGGAAGAAGTTTTAAACGCATCGCTTCCTCAGCTAAAATAAAAGAAAATTCTCCCACTTGGGCTAGGGCTAAGCCCACTACAGTGGCTGTGTAAAGGGATTGTTTAAAGGCAATTGCAATCAAAAAAGCGACTAAAGGTTTAATAATTAAAATAATGCCTAAAATGGAGATAAATAGGGGAAAGAATTCCCACATTGCACTGGGATTAAAAAGCGTTCCGACGGAGAGAAAAAAAGTTACGACGAAGGCGTTTCTTAGAGGGGCTGCATGCTTAAAAGCCAGATGCTTAACCTCTGATTGTCCTATGATCATTCCAGCCATAAAGGCCCCCATGGCAATCGAAGCTCCAAAAACTAAGGCTGAAGCGGTGGCTATTCCAAACGTAAGAGCTAAAATTGCAACTGTAAATAACTCTTTGGACTTTGTTTTTTCAATCGCAGACAAGAGGTAAATCACCAGTTTTTTACCAATTGTAAATACCAAGATAGTCAGAAGAGCGAATTTTGAAAGGGCGATTACGATTGGATAAAAGCTTTCTTTAAAGGAAAAATTCCCATTTTTTGAAAGAGTGGCGATGACAGGCAGCAAAATGAGCATGATCACTGTGAGAATGTCCTCCACAATTAACCATCCCACTGAAATTTTACCGTGGAGAGTGTGTAAAAGGTGGAAATCCGATAAAACGCGAACTAATACCACTGTACTTGCCACCCCAATCGCAAGTCCCAGAATAATGCCTGTTTGCAGGGGCCATCCTAAATAATACATTAAAAACGTGGCCACTATCGTTGCGCCCAGAGTTTGCCCAATTGCCCCGGGAATGGCTATCATTTTTACATTAGAAAGGTCTTCGAGTTTGAAATGGAGTCCCACGCCAAACATCATCATAATGACGCCAATTTCTGCCAACTGCTCAGAAACGTCAATTTCTGTCACAAATCCTGGCGAGTAAGGGCCAATCACATATCCTGCTAAAAGGTAACCTAGTAGCGGAGATAAGCGCATCCGTAGGGATAGATAACCTAGCAAGCCCGCCAAAGCGAACCCGATGGTTAGTACAAGCACAATTTTTAAGCGGTAAATTTCTGTATCCATATTTCCTTACTATACATGCCCCCAAATAACATACAACCTAAAAATTGAAGTTAACAGGTGAGAATTGAAAATAATCTTTTTGAAAACAGTCCTTGACTCTTAAGGCCAAAACGGTTATATTTCTTCCTTAATTCAAGTTAAATTTATCAAAATGAATTTTAATTTCTCAGCCTAAATTTAAACCTTTCCACTTTATTCATAAGTTAAATGGGTTTTATATTTTTTAAATTTCATTCGCAACTCAGCTAATTAAATAGCTGGTAAAGACAAATGTCGGATTAATAAGGGTGTTTTTTGATTGTAAAAGCGAAGAGTGTAGGAGCTTTTGAAGGATGTCGATGATAGATGCATTTTTTTATTATCTTAGCCAATTAGACAGTATTTTCTGGAGCTATATCGCTTTTGTTTTAGTCATGATTTTAGGGGCCTATTTGACGATTCACACCCGCTTTTTTCAGATTCGAGCCATTCCCTCCATTTTTAAAACTTTTTTAAGCTTTCTTTCTAAATCAAGCTCACAAACGACACGCGGAGTACATCCTTTGCGCACTTTTTTTGCTTCGGTGGGTGGAATGATTGGGATTGGAAACATTGTAGGAATTGTGACAGCAGTCCAAATGGGGGGACCGGGGGCTCTTTTTTGGGTATGGATAGCGGCGCTGGTCGGAGGAATTATCAAATACGCGGAGGTTTTTCTGGGGATTAAGCACCGGGTGACCAATAATCAGGGGGGGTATGATGGAGGGCCTAAATACTTTCTTCGTTCGGCGTTCAATAATCCGGGGATTTCCGTTTTTGTGGCTATTTTACTTTGCATCTATGGGGTAGAGATTTATCAGTTTTCAGTCGTGACAAATAGCCTATCCACCAATTTTGGAATTAATCGTTATGCGGTTATTGCCTCTTTGCTAGGAGTTATTTTGTATGCAGGCATTGGAGGAATTCCACGAGTAAGTAAGATTTGCAGCTGGATTATGCCATTTTTTATGGTGGTTTACCTGGGGATGAGTTTCTGGATCATTTTTAATGAAATCGCTTTCTTACCTGGGGTACTTCAAAGTGTTTTTATTTCTGCCTTTACCGGTCATGCGGCTGTGGGCGGTTTCGCAGGAAGCTCGGCTTTACTAGCCATTCAGCATGGAATATCTCGAGCTGCTTATTCATCCGATATCGGGATCGGATACGATTCCATTATTCAGAGCGAGTCGAGTACGGTTTATCCGGAAAGACAAGCTCGGCTTGCGATTTTGGGAGTTTGCATCGATAATTTGGTGTGTACCATGAGTATTTTGATTGTCTTGTTGTCTGGGGTATGGACGGCTCCTATTGAAGGATCTTCTTTGGTACAACAGGCATTGGGTGCTTACTTTCCTTTTATGCATGTGTTTATCCCTGTATTCCTCTTAATTGTGGGATATACGACAATGATTGCCTACTTTTGCGTAGGAATTAAATGTGCCCGTTTTCTAAGCCCTACCTATGGCTTTGCCGCTTACGTGGGATATGCGATTGGAGCTTTTCTTTTCTTTTCTTTTTTTGACCAAACGCAAGCTTTGCTCGTGATGTCTGTCGCTGGATCTTTGCTGTTAATTACTAATCTTTTGGGAATTTTTAAGCTTCGCCATCAGATTGTATTTTCTTTAGAATCGACGGAAAAAGGGATAACGGATCCCGCTCTCTCAGGGAATGGGCACGTTTAAAGGTTAAAGAATTGCAAAAGTTCTTCATGAAGCTTTCCATTAGACGCAAGTAGCGAGGCAGAACCTTCTAGCTTATACGAATTTCCGTTAGCTTGCGAAACAGTGCCGCCTGCTTCGTTAATCATTAAAATCCCAGTCGCCACATCCCAAGCTTTAAAAGCTCCACTGAGGCTCCAATAAGCATCTAATCTTCCTGCTGCGATATAACACATATTTAATGCGGTTGAACCAAAAGCTCGCATAGGTGAGCCTAAGCGTGCGATTTTGCTAAACACTTCAATTGAATGGGTGGGATGGGTATGGAGGTTAAAGGAAAGACTTGTGCCAATATAAGCGGCATGGATGGAGGAACTTGAGCTCACTTTTAAGCGTTTACCGTTTAAGTAAGCGCCTTTCCCCTTTTCGGCAATAAAGAGCTCTTCTAGTATGGGCGCATAAGTGACTCCACATACCACTTCATTTTCTTGGCAAGCAGCAATTGTGACGCAGAAAAGAGGGACATGATGCGCGAAATTCACTGTCCCATCCAGAGGATCAATCATCCAGCAAATGGATCCCTCTGGGTGGGGCATAGCGCCTCGCTCTTCACATAAAAATGAATGGGTAGGAAATTGATCGCTCAAGCGGGTGACGATCAATTGCTCAGAAGCATAATCATAGCTTGTGACAACATCATTTTTCATCCCTTTAGGGATGATGTCAAAGTCTTTTTGATAACCTGCTTTTAAAAGACTTCCTGCCTCTCTAGCTACGTGAAAAGCAGCGTGAGCTAAATCTGAAAAATGATTAGGAATATCCATTCGTCATTACAATTGGTTGCTTTTTGGAAAAAATAATAAAAAAAGGCTTTATCCTCAATGAGGAAATGATTAAAAAAGCATCACGGTAGGTTTTTTGTTTTTTTATGACTAATTAGCAATGCGCTGATGAGCCAATAGAAGGCTATTTTTATCCTTAAGCTCGATGAAAACTTGTAGGTTTGGCTTTATAGTTCGTTGGAGAAAGAGGGAACCTCAACACAACGTACTAGGCGAGGGATCCTCTCCTTCTTTTGGGTAAAAGTGTTTTTAAGAGCCATTTTAAAGAGTAAATTCTCGCATAAAAAAATTGAACAATCTCTTTCTGAGTAAATAGATCCTACTTTTTTGTCAAACCCTAGGATTGTCCTTTTCAAAGATCTGGCTGACAATTATAATCCTGCCTTAATTGTCTCTTACCTAGAGATGAACCTAGTGCACGAATTTCAAAAAAAAGAGTTTTCTTTATGTCAGAAGTCAAAGTTTCCAGCAAAATGGATAAATTGGTTGCTTTATGTAAGCGAAGAGGATTTATTTTTCAGTCTTCCGAAATTTACGGGGGAATCAATGGGTTTTGGGATTATGGGCCGTTAGGTGTGGAGCTAAAACGCAATCTTAAAGAAGCATGGTGGTATGACAACGTGCTGTGCCCTGATAAGGGGATTGATGGGAAACTTGTCGAAATGGTGGGATTAGATTCTTCTATCATTATGAATCCTAAAGCGTGGATAGCTTCTGGGCATGTGGGTGGCTTTAGCGATCCTATGGTTGATTGTCGCGAAACAAAAAATCGCTATCGAGCTGACCATCTCAAGTGTGCTGAATTGGTTGTTGTGAACCAAACAGAACGGCATTCTCTCGGTTGGTTAGCGGTAGTAGATACCGAGGATGCTGAAACTGTTTGGAAAAAAAAGGCGGAGAAGATTTTAAAAAAAGATAAAAGAGAATGGGTTCCTCCTATGCAGCTTCTCTCCTATACCGACTTGCCGCGCGATATCCAAAAAGTTATGACAGGTCCAGATACAGATAAACCGGGAACATTGACTGAGCCACGCCTCTTTAATCTCATGTTCAAAACCATGATCGGGGCGGTTGAAGATCCATCCGCTATTGCTTATTTGCGTCCTGAAACGGCTCAGGGAATTTTTGTCAATTTCCGCAATGTTTTAGACACTTCTCGCGTTAAAATGCCGTTTGGGATTGCTCAAATTGGAAAAGCCTTTCGCAATGAGGTTACGCCCCGAAACTTTACGTTTCGTTCGCGTGAATTTGAACAGATGGAAATTGAATTTTTTGTTCCCCCGCAAGAGGCTCGCGATTGGTATCACTACTGGAGGAAAAAAAGGTATGAGTGGTGGCAATCCATTGGAATTTCTAGTGAAAACCTACGGCTAAGAGAGCAAACACTCGATGAACTTGCGCATTATGCAAAAGAGGGTGCCGGCAGCAGCGATGTTGAATATAAGTTTCCTTTTACTGATCCTAATTTCGGTGAATTGGAAGGGATCGCCCATCGTTCAGACTATGATTTGAGGCAGCATGCTGAGCATGCTGGCCAAGGGGACCGCCTCAAGTATTTTGATCAAGAGAAGAACGAGCGTTATTTTCCCCATGTGATCGAACCTTCTGCGGGGGTAGATAGAGGAGCTTTAGCTCTTCTTTGCGAAGCCTACCATGAGGATTCAAGTCGTCCAAGTGGGGTGGTGATGAGATTTCACCCCCGTATGGCGCCTATCAAAGCGGCTATTTTCCCTCTTGTCGATAAAGAAGGGATGCCAGAAATTGCAAGGCAATTATTTGCCGATTTGAGAAAGAAATGGCCTGTTCAGCTAGATATCAAGCAAAATATCGGGAAACGGTATGCAAGGATGGATGAAGTGGGGACGCCTTATTGCTTTACTGTGGACACCCAAACTTTGCAAGACCAAACAGTGACGGTGCGCTATCGCGATACTCTCCAGCAAGAAAGGATCGGTTTAGACCAAGTCAAGCAGTTTCTCATGGATCACATTTAGGTTTGAAGGGCGCGCAGGTTGTTATAAGCTATGGCACAAAATGAGTCTATACTCGTTTATTCTGGACTTAAGTGCTTATTGGGAAAGGTGGAAGGAAAAAAAGCCTTACAAAAGCAAGGGTTTTTTTTCAAATATTTCCAGGCAGGCGAGTCCTCCTGGCATGATCATGCTTGTGAAGAACGCTTTGCCATTAAGCTCCTTTTTCTTTCTAAATATAGAAGCCTTGTATGTGGTTCTTGTTCGAAAATTTGCCTTGTTTTTTGGCGAGTTGAAGTAGTCAAACAGGTTCTGCCTTCTATCAATCAAAAGGTTAAAATTTTGTGAGTGGCTTTGACGAGGTTGCTTAAGTCCGTTTTATTTTATTGGGCGAACGTGTGGGGCTCTTTACTGTTAAAGTTAAAGTGCCGACTTTTCTCCACTATCCTCTTATATTTTCGACAAAAATTTGTAAATTTTGATAAACCATCATCCATCTGTTTTCTGTATTTAAAGCTATCCTCTTACCACGCACTGCCAATCTTTTTTCCTAAAAGTTAGGATAGACTTAGAGATGTAGACTTCCATTCGCTCGATCCTCTTCTTAATGTGGAGACGACTCGTGGGACTTTTATTGTGCCTAAGAAATACTTGATTTTAATGGGTGCTGTTAATTTTTTTTTCAATCAATCAGGAAAGTTTGAGTTTACAGAAACTCCCAGATCGTGTATTCAATAAAGCAGTTTTTGTAGAGAGATTGCATCTATGCTAACCATTCTCAACCTTTTTGGACGTTCTCCTTTTGCCCTATTAGAATCCCATATGGGAAAGGTCGCTTCCTGTGTTTATTTGCTGCGCGATTTATTTCAAGCAGTTCAAAATCGCGATTATCAAGCTGTGGAAAAAATTGCAGAGAAAGCTTGTGATTTAGAGCATCAGGCAGACATTGCAAAAAATGATATCCGCAACCATCTTCCCAAAAGCCTTTTTTTACCTATCGACAAAGGTCACCTTTTGGAAATTTTGGCTATTCAAGACAGTATTGCAGATAAAGCGGAAGATATTGCTATTCTTGCCACCTTAAAGGAGATTACTTTCTTAACTCCTTTGGAAAATCCTTTTCAAGAATTCCTCGAAAAAAATTTGGAGACTTTTGAAATGACTCGCCATATTATTCAGGAGTTACAAGAGCTTTTAGAATCTTCTTTCGGAGGTATTGAAGCAGAAAAAGTGCGCAGAATGGTTGATGAGGTTTCTTTTAAAGAACATGAGTCTGATCTCCTGCAAAGAAAGCTTCTTAAAGAGCTGTTTAAAATGGACGAACAAATTTCCTATGGAACATTTTATTTGTGGCAAAGTATTTTTAACTCTTTAGGGGAAATTGCCAACTTGTCTGAGAATTTAGCTCATCGAGTTAGGACAACTTTGGAATTAAAATAATGTCAATGGAAATCGCTTTGTTAATTCTTGTCCTCCTGGCAGGCATTTACATGTCATGGAATATTGGGGCAAATGATGTCGCGAATGCCATGGGAACATCTGTTGGATCGGGTGCTTTAACTTTAAAGCAAGCTGTCATTATTGCTGCCGTTCTAGAATTTTCTGGGGCTTTCTTTTTTGGCTCACATGTTTCTTCGACGATCCAAACGGGAATCGTAGATCCTGGAATCTTTTCTCATGACGCCCGATTGCTTGTGTATGGAATGCTCTCTTCTCTCATTGCGGCCGGAGCTTGGTTACAAGTTGCCTCCTACTTCGGATGGCCTGTCTCAACTACCCATTCTATCATTGGAGCTTTAATTGGATTTGGCGTGGTCGTTGGGGGGATTGATGCCGTTTATTGGTCTAACGTGGGCTCGATCATATCGAGTTGGATTATTTCTCCCTTGCTGGGAGGCCTCATCTCTTACGGGGTTTTTAGCCTATTGCGCAAGCAAATTTTTTATTCGTCTTGCCCCCTGAAAGCTGCTAAAAAATGGACACCTCTCCTTGTCTTCTTGCTCATTTTAATTCTGTTTTTAATCTTAATTCCTTCAGGATTGAAAAATTTGAATTTTTCTCCTTTGCAAACCCTTTTCATCAGTCTAATTGCGGGAGGAAGCGGAGCTTTGGTTAGCAAGTTATGTCTAAAGCGTTCATTTTCCCCCGAAGTATTGACGCGATCGATTGCGCTGGCAACCCTTGAGCAAATTAAAGAAATGGAAATTGCTAAAAGGTGCCTTGAACGCGTGCATTCCGCCTCTTCGGGCGAGTTGCAATTTCATCTAAGCAGCGTGGTAGGCGAAATTGAGGGGATGATTCACAAACAAAGTGAGTCCTATGAAAACATTCACTCAGAATATAGTGGAGTTGAAAAAATTTTTGGCTACTTGCAAATCATAAGTGCCTGCTTAATGGCATTTGCGCATGGGGCAAATGATGTGGCAAACGCCATTGGTCCTTTATCCGCTTCTGTAGCAATTTTATTAACGGGTGAAATCCCTTTTGAGGCTCCTGTGCCTACTTGGGCTTTAGCTCTGGGAGGGATAGGAATTGTGGCGGGATTGGCGACTTGGGGGTGGCGTGTGATTGAAACAATCGGAAAAAAAATTACAGAACTCACTCCCACAAGAGGATTTGCAGCCGAGTTTGGGGCTGCCACCACCATTTTGCTGGCTTCCCGTCTGGGATTGCCCATTTCCACCACACATACATTGGTAGGGGCTGTGATTGGCGTTGGGCTTGCACGGGGGATAGAAGCTTTAGATCTTGGAACAATGCGTGAAATTGTAATTTCGTGGATTGTCACAGTCCCAGCGGGGGCTGCAGTGGCAGTCTCTGTCTTTTATTTAATCGCAGAAATTTTTGGTTAAAAACATACGAGGAATTGTGAATAAAAAATTTGTTTTTTTAATTTGCCTATGTCTATGGCTAACATCGCTAGTTATGGCGCACGAAGAATATCATTCTAAAGCTCTTTTAAAAGGAGAAATTTTGATAAGACCGGTTGCTACAATGGATAACCCTTTAGAACAAATGCAGGAAGGGCAAATCCAAGCGGGCGTAGAAGTCTCTTTTAGTGTAAAAATTAAAAATTTAGGAAACCAACCGAATCCGCCCGGAAATTTGCAAATTCATTACAAATTTCCCTCTTCTCTTTCCCATTTATCCACAGCTTCTTTATTTGAAACGGAGATTCTTCCTTTGCCAACTTTAAATCCGGGTGAAGAAAAAATGGTAACATTTGATAAGAAGCAGAGAATGCCGACATTATATGATTTTGTTCGGGATGATTGGGGAAAGCGTGAATACCAAGCGATTGTAAAAATAGCTGGGCAAGAACACCTATTAAATACCGTGGCTTTGACTTTTTCGGCCTATTACTATGAAATTCCGGTTGCTTCAAAAATTGTGGCAATCCCTGTTTTTAATCGTTAAATCGAAAGCTTCCTATGCTCTTAACATTCCAGCCTTTTTTGCAACCTTCTTTTACCCGCCAACTGTTATTAGAGGTGATAGAAAGGCAGGAATTAGTGAAAAAAGAAAGTCAAGCCTCTTTTTTTGAAGCAATCAGGGTTAAAGCTGCCCTGGGAGCGATTATTTTATTGGGCAGCGGAAAAGCCCTTAGCGCTTGTGTCGCCGTGGTTGCTTTTAAAATTCTGGGGGCTTTTTCAGAAGAAATACGGGAAAAGGGCCAGCAAGAAACAAGTTTTTTAAAAGGAGTGGTTGTTGCTGTTTTGATTTCTGTGTATGCTTTAACGGGAACTAGCAGGGCTCATTCCTTAATCATTCGGATTGAACAGGCGGCTGATCGACAATTTGAAGAAATCTCTTCTAAAGGAATAGACAAATTTGAAGAGGCAATAGATCGGGCGCGGAAGAGGAAGGTTAAAGAATATCTTGTAAGAAAGGGAAACCCTACCGCATTTTTCCCCTCTACCTGGGACGACCAGGCCTCACACGCTAAAGAGGCTTTTGCCCGTTTTATCCAAAATCTCAAACAAACCTACCCCTCCCAACCTTCTGAAGGAAAATATGCCATTTTAAAAGAAGCTAGGGAGACAATTAAAGCTTTTATTAGGTCTATCGATCGATTTTCCTTAGCCGAAGAAGAGATTAAGCCCTCTTTCCCTTTCGATCAATGGAATTGATTTATTGTGAAAAGTTGAAGATTTCGTTGTTTTTATAGAGCCTTTTTTGTTTAATTACGTTTGCAATTTTGCCATAACAAGCTTTTCAGTGTTTGGAAAGCTAAAAATATTAAATATATTAGATCTCTTTCAAAATGCTTACTGTTTAAAAAGCGATTCGAATGAAGGGTTTTAATTATTTATATTAAAATTTAAACGTTTGCTAAAGCACTTTTTATTCAATTTTAAGTCAGTTGAAATGTCTTAACTAAGAGGGATTTATGGTCGCTGGAATTCGCCAATCAGAACTACACGCTAAAATAAATGCTGCCTATACCGCGTTAGTTATTAAAGACGAACCTAGGAGGCTTTTATCGACGAGGTTAGAATTAAAGAACAGTAAAACGTGGGGGGATAAATATCCTGTTTTGCATCTCATTTTTCGCTTATTGAGAATCCCTACTTCCCGCACCCATGCACTTGAGGTAGCACAAGTTTTGCAATCAATTGCTACGGCAAAACAATATACTCTCAATGATGAGTACAAAGCTAAGCTTGTTAAATTGATTGAGAAATTGAAATGCAAGGCTTTGGAAAGGGAAGCTAAAAAACAGGTAAAAATCAGGGAGCAATTTGAAGTTCTTCAGAAAAAAGTAGGTCTGCCAAAAGTTGCCCCAAATAACGAGCTTGAACAATTAGGCCTACAGGGTTGTAAAGAAAAGCCTTCTCAACCCCTCGCATTGGAAAAGGAAGCGGACCAGAGCGAGGAAACTGAACAAAGAGGGAAGAAAGCGGGGGCTAAAGAAAATTTTTCCAGCATAGAAAGCTTGCCAAAAGCAGAGCGAAGGAATTCGGAATCCACTCCCGAAGAAATGGATACAAAAGCTAAGGCAGAGGCTTTAGCAAAAAAAGAGCTAGATAAAAGCGAGCAACTAGAAGCTCAAAATGGCTCCGCTTTTGTCGCTCTACCACCCCCTCCGCCGGCTCCTCCTTCTCCCACTATGCCGGGAGTGACTGCAAATAGCCGGCAGCCGAAAAGCGCAGATAAGGCAGAGCGCCCAATCAGTATGAGTGGATCATTCACCATTAGCTTAGCTGAAGTGCGTGCGGCAAAAAAGGGTTTAAAAAAGAGTTCTGGAGAAAAAAAATTGGATGTGAAGCGGGATAAGAAGAGAAGGCGTTACACGCTTCCGCCAGTTCTTCCAGGAAAAAGTTCGCTTGTAAATCAGGAAAATTCGTCTGCTAAAAAGCTAGGCTCCTCGACTTCAAAAGTTAGCAAGGGGGAAGCAAAAATTAATACACGCTTGATGGCTGCTTTGGTGCGGGGAGGCGTAGCAGAATTGGATCTATTTTTTGCGGAGCTCAGTGCTGAAGAAATTCGAAAAGCTCTTTCGGCTGCAAACCATGAAGGAAATACGTTTTTACATCTGGCGATACGAGCCAATGTGACTTTTATTCAAACGTTGATCGAAAATGGGGCTGATCCTTCTAAAATGAATAACTCGGGAAAGAAGGCGCTCGATTTATACAACGAAGAATTTGGTTCTGATAGCAGCGAAGAAATACGCGCTTTGTTAACCCCTCAGATGGTCTAAAATCGAAAGCAAAACCCTGGAACTTGCTAAGGGGTTTTGCTTTCTTGTGTTAAGAAGAGAAGGGCATTTTTTTTAAATTTAAAATTGCTTTTTTGATGTGTCTGCTTTTTATCTTTAACTTCCCTTTGCAAAAAACTTTCTTTTCTCTATACTTATTCCATGTCTTCATAAGAGAGTTAAAATTTCTGCGACGGCTATTTCGTTAAATATTATTTCTTAAGTTTAACAAAATCAAACAGTATAGCACTTGAAAAAGAGTGTGGAAAGTATAAGGAGAAGGCAAAAATGCCGACAATTAATCAGTTGGTTCGAAAAGAACGACGACCAAAGACAAAACGTAGTAAATCTCCTGCGCTGCAAGCATGTCCCCAAAGACGTGGGGTATGCCTGCAAGTCAAGACAAAAACTCCCAAAAAACCTAACTCAGCTTTACGTAAAGTTGCTTGGGTACGCTTGTCTACAGGTCAAGAAGTGATCGCTTACATCGGTGGAGAAGGTCACAATCTGCAAGAGCACAGCATTGTTCTTGTGCGCGGTGGGCGTGTAAAAGACTTGCCTGGTGTGCGCTATCATATCGTACGCGGAGCATTAGACTGCGCAGCAGTGAAAGATCGTAAGCAAGGAAGATCTAAGTATGGGGCAAAACGTCCTAAGTAACGCTGGGATTCTCCCGAATGAGTATCCTAGTTCGTGATTTGTGTTTTAGAGGATTAAAGCATAAATCACGCACAGGCTGACAGTTATGTCAAGCCAGGTGAATTCGTTGAGGTTTTCCTATTCAGGCTTTATAATACCTGTTTTAAGAACACAATTTTATTGAGGAAATTATGTCAAGAAGACATCGCGCAGAAAAGCGAGAAATTCAACCAGATCCCCTTTACGGGAGTGTGCTACTCGCAAAATTTATTAACAAAGTGATGGAACAAGGTAAAAAATCTTGTGCGCGCAGAATCGTGTATGGTGCATTGGATGAGTTTGCAAAAAGAGTGAAATTTGAAAGCCCCTTAGAAGCTTTCGAAGAAGCCTTAGAAAATGCAAAGCCTTCTCTCGAAGTTAAATCCCGTCGTATTGGTGGAGCAACCTATCAAGTCCCCATCGAAATCTTGCCTCACCGCCGCACTTCAATGGCAATGGGCTGGATTATTGAGAATGCAAGAAAAAAACCAGGTCGTTCAATGAAAGATGCGCTTGTTGCAGAATTAACAGACTGCTTTAACAAACAAGGAAGCACCATTAAGAAAAAAGACGACACTCACCGTATGGCAGAAGCTAACAAAGCCTTTGCTCATTATAAATGGTAAAAGGAGAATGATGCAATGGCAAGAGGTGAAAAGAATCAGTTAAAAAATATTCGTAATATCGGAATCATGGCTCACATTGATGCTGGTAAGACGACGACAACCGAGCGTATTCTCTACTATTCAGGTCGCGTACACCGTATGGGTGAAGTGCATGAAGGTGCTGCGACGATGGACTGGATGGAACAAGAACAAGAGCGCGGAATTACCATTACTTCTGCGGCAACGACTGTATTTTGGAAAGAAGCAAAAATCAACATTATTGATACTCCTGGACACGTGGACTTCACGATTGAAGTAGAACGTTCTCTCCGTGTTCTTGATGGTGCCGTTGCGGTGTTTTGTTCCGTGTCTGGTGTTGAACCTCAATCAGAGACTGTATGGCGGCAAGCAGATCGCTACGGCGTTCCTCGTATCGCATTTGTAAACAAAATGGACCGCGTGGGAGCTGACTTTGGAGATGCTGTTCGCACGATGCGCGAAAAGCTACATGCAAATGCCATCCCCGTACACTGCCCCATTGGTGCGGAAGCAGATTTTAAAGGGATGGTAGATCTCATCAGCATGAAAGCGCTTTATTTCCACGATGAGACTCTCGGGGCTCAGTGGGAAGAAGCAGATATCCCCGCAGATCTGTTGGAAAAATGCAAACAAATGCGCTCGGAGCTTTTAGACGAGTTGGCGACAATTGACGAGAATGATGATGCATTCATGACAAAAGTTTTGGAAAATCCAGATGCTTTGACTGTGGATGAAATCAACGCCGTGGTCCGAAAAGGAGTCTGCGCCAATAAATTCAATCCGGTCCTGTGTGGATCTGCTTTCAAAAACAAAGGGATTCAGCAGCTGCTAGACGCGGTTGTTAATTGGATGCCTTCTCCGTTAGACCGAGGAGCTATTAAAGCACATGACTTGGACTCTGGAGAAGAGATTGCTTTGCAACCCTCAGATGAAGCCCCGTTCTCTGCGCTTGCATTCAAAATTATGACAGACCCTTATGTAGGCCGTTTAACGTTTATTCGTATTTATAGCGGTATGTTGACCAAAGGGATGAACCTGATCAACAGCACAAAGGATAGTAAAGAGCGTATTTCTCGTCTGCTTGAAATGCACGCAAACAAACGGGAAGAAAGAGAAGAGTTTTACACAGGAGACATCGGAGCTTGCATTGGTCTTAAAAAAGCAAGTACAGGAGATACCCTTTGTGAAGCAAGCCGTCCTTTCATCTTGGAAAAAATGGAATTCCCAGAACCGGTGATTTCTATGGCGATTGAGCCAAAGTCCAAAGCTGATCGGGAAAAACTGTCTGGCGCGCTTGCTGCTTTATCAGAAGAAGACCCCACTTTCCGCGTGTCCACTAACGAGGAAACTGGCCAAACAATCATTGCAGGGATGGGAGAGCTTCACCTAGAGATCCTGCATGATCGCATGAAGCGTGAATTTGGCGTGGAAGCAAACGTGGGTAAACCGCAAGTATCGTACAAAGAAACGATCACCATCCCAGGAGCTGCTCAAACGAAGTTTGTGAAACAGTCTGGTGGACGAGGACAGTACGCGCACGTTGAGATCGAGATTGAGCCTAATGAAAAAGGTAAAGGAAACGAAGTTGTTAGCAAAATTGTCGGTGGGGTGATTCCTCGTGAATACATTCCTGCTGTGATTGCAGGTATCAATGAAGGTCTGGCAACAGGTGTATTGGCTGGTTATAACCTAGTTGATGTAAAAGTTGCGATTGTTTTCGGATCTTATCACGATGTTGACTCTAGCGAAATGGCGTTTAAAATTTGCGGTTCCATGGCGGTAAAAGACGCTGCACGTAAGTGTAAGCCGATTATCCTCGAGCCTATCATGAAAGTAGACGTCACCACTCCTGAAGCTTCTTTAGGGGATGTGATCGGAGACTTAAACCGCCGTCGCGGGAAGATTTTAGGACAAGAGAACCACAAAGGATCCGTCATCGTGAGTTCTGAAGTGCCTTTGAGTGAAATGTTCGGATACTCAACGCAATTGCGTTCGCTATCTTCAGGACGTGCAACCTATACGATGGAACCAAGTCACTTTGAGAGAGTTCCAACTAAAATCCAAGAAGAAATTACTAAGAAGTAAGGCTTATCCTATATGGCAAAACAAGAAAAACATACTAAGCAAACTAGGCAAAAAATCCGCATTCGGCTCAAAGGATATGACCAGCGTTTGCTGGATCGTTCAACCGCTGATATTGTGGAAACTGCTAAACGAACTGGTGCGGGAGTGGCTGGGCCAATCCCTCTTCCCACACGTTGTGAGAAATTCACGGTGCTTCGCTCTCCAAACATTGACCGAAAATCTCGGGAACAGTTTGAGATTCGCACACATAAAAGATTGATTGATATTCTACACCCCACAGGTAAAACAATCGATGCGCTTAAGACATTGACATTGCCTGCAGGGATTGATATTAAAATCAAAGCTTAAATCTCTTTTAAGGCTGTTTCCAAGTGAGACAGCCTTTTTATCTATCCTTATTAGAACCTTTTTCAACGCTTCTCTACCTCAAAGAAAATAGCTGGCGAAAAGTTTTAGGGAAAAGTGCATCTGTTTAAGTTGTTTTTTTCCAAATTCTCCCTTTGATGATCGTTCTAAATTCCGCAGTAGATGAAAATTCTGCATGCAGATGATATTCATCTTGTTTTTCCAGATTTAAAGCGTAAACTTCAAACCCTTCTAGGGGATTGTTTCGAAACTCCCAAGCGATTTTGCCGGGTTCAATCAGGCCTCTGCCAGTTACTTTTCCCATCGCTTCGTTTTCAAGCTCTACTGAAAAGGTGGTGGGCGTGATCTCAAAAAAACGGAAATGATTGCGCATTTGTTCGGGTGAACTTTCCATTTCCACTTGTTGAAAAGCATGTATTTCCTCCTGAACGAGAGGAGAAACAGTCCATTTTGTAAAAAATCGAAGTTTTTCTGAGGAGGCATTAAAAGAAAGCGTTCCTTCGCCAATCCAAAGGCCTGGTTGAAAAATAAAAAGTTGCTGAGACATTAAAACATAAACCTCCGGCTGTAAATACTCTGTAAAATTCCTAGGGCTGCCATCGTGGATAAAATAGAAGAGCCGCCATAGCTAACTAGAATTAAGGGCACCCCTGTGATAGGCAAAAAACCGCTCATCATGCCGATATTAATTAAGATGTGAATGGCAAGATAGACGGTGATGCCTGCCGATAAGAGTCTCCCAAATGGATCTTTAGCCACTGCGGTGGTCTGAAAACTTAAATAGATCAGGGCGTAAAAAAGGGCAATCAAAATGACAAGGCCTATGAAACCAAACTCTTCTCCAAAGGAAGGGAAGACAGAATCTGTATAAGGGAAAGGAAGCCAGCCACCGCGCGTGTAATCGCTATTGCGCCAGCCCGTTCCTGTTAATCCTCCTAAAGCGATGGCAGTCGCAGAGGCGCGCTGGTGATGGGTACGGGGATCGAGGCGATTAAATTGGTATTCTTTCATGACAAGCGTCGCATACGAACGTACAGATTCATGAGGGACGATTTCCAAAAAGATTAAGGCCACAATTGAGAGCATAAGCGCTCCTCCCCAAGTCATGATGCGGATGACCCATGGCTGAATATTTCCAAAATAAAACATCACTAGAGTGATGGGGTAAAGGACAAGAGCTGTTCCTAAATCAGGCTGCTTCAAAATAAGAAAAAAAGGAATCCCTACAATTAAAAGGCCCCCAAAGGCTGTATTCCAGGTTGAAGATTGATGGCTTTTTCTCTCTAAAAACCAACTGAGGGCAATCACTACGACTAATTTGGCACATTCCGACGGCTGAAAAGCTGCATTGATAATAGGCAAACGATACCATCGATGAACTTGCTGAATAGAATCTGTAAAAAATAAGCCAAATAAGGCAACAAGCATGCTCCCATATAAAATCCAGGCCCATTCGCGCAGTTTGTTATAGTCAAATCCTGCAAAAAAAAGATAAATCCCCCAACCTAATAGAAAACGTTGTAGCTGGTTGGCGACAACCGGAGTAAAAAAGGGCTCGTCAGCTGCATCAGGAGGGCCCGATAAGCTATATGAGGAAATAATCAAAATGCTGACAAACATTAAGCTTAGAATCACCGGAATGATTCTAAAGTCCATGCGTGTTAAATAATGATAGTTCCATATTGTCATTTTTTTATTTTGATTCTTTTAATCGCTAATTTTAAATTGATTGAGTTTGTTTGGGGCATAATGCTATTCTACATCGCAGAGGATTTTTGAGTTATGAAAATTGTCCAATACCGTTTAAATACTGTTTCATCCACCAATACGTGGGCTAAAGAACATCTCCATCAGCTTGATCGAGAGGGGGTTACTTTAGTTACGGCCGATGTCCAAACAGCTGGAAGAGGGCGATTGCAAAGATCATGGTTTTCTCCCCCTTCTCAAAACATTTATGCCTCCTTTTGTTTTTTTATTCCCCATTCTTTACGTGCTTCTTGTTGCTGTCTTGCGCAAATCAGTGCCCTTTTTATAGATGAATTGATTCAAGAACAAGGCTTGATTGCAACGATCAAATGGCCGAACGATTTACTGATCCAATCAAAAAAAGTTGCGGGCATTTTAGTGGAAACTTGCGTGGAAGAAGCTCACTTGATGGTGATCTTGGGAATTGGCCTAAATGTGAATATGTCTGAAGATGATCTGCTGCTAATTGGGCGACCGGCGACCTCTTTAAGAGTAGAAGCTAATAAAACATTTGATCGAGAAGGGCTGTTGCAAGATTTGCAGGCAAAATTTTTAAGAGACTATGATTTATTTTTAAAAGCAGGCTTTTCCCCTTTTTTTGAAAAGTATGCTAAAAAAGTTCAAGGGTTAATAGGAAAAGAGATGACCTTGAATCAAGGGCACGAGCAGTGGAGAGGCGTCATAGAAGCCTTAACAGAGGTTGGCTTTTTGCAGGTCCGTCTTGCCGACGGATCCCTAAAGGTCGCCAGCTCTGCAGAACTTTTGTGAGCGAGAATTTGATGTGAAAAACGATAGCCAGTACACCTTATTTTTTAGTGGGCATAGGCGCATCTTTCATGGATTCGAGAACTAGCTGTAAGGGCACCACTCTTTCAGGTTGAAAGAGAGGACCTTCGATAATGACTACCTGCCTAGTTTTTTCTTTTTCCCGTAGCTCTGCTAAGAGGGGAGGAGGAAAGGCTCGGTTTTGAATATTATATTGCTCTGTATAGGCATTCTGCATAGGAGCAATGCGATTAACAAGGTTAAAAACAGTCCCATCGCGATCAGAAACGAGCGTAATTTTGTCTTGATGAGTTTGAATCTGTCCACGCACTGTTAAACGGATAGTGCTTAAACGGGGGCCTACCGTTCTCATGGCTGCATTAATCGGGGCAAAAGAGAAGGGAGTATGGGGCTGCCAATTAAGTTGTAACTGCCCTGCAGCTGCATTCATAGAGGCTTTTTCTACTCCTTGAACTTTTTGAAACTCTTTTAACAAAAGTTCAGCGCAGGTAGGGGGGCATAGGGCATTTTGCCACGTGAGGGTCACATTTTGTATTTCTCCTTGTAAAGAGAAGTAGCCTACTAAAGTACAAAAAGCAAATAAGGAAGGAAATAAGTACAAAAGCTTCATGGTTTCTCCGTACTTTAGAAGCATTTATTAAGCAATTTGAGGCTCCCTTTGTTGCGAGTCATAAACCATCCAAAAAATAAATTCCAGCAAAAATAAAGCCCATCAAAACAATGAAAGGGTGCGGTAAAAGTCCAAATTTATTTTAAGAGACCTTTACATCTTGCAAAGCCCTTGCTTTAGCCTTTTGTTGTTCTCCGGTAAAATTCTCCTCCCCCATTTAGCTAGAATTTAGAGCAGGGGAATCTTTTGTCACTCCACTAAGGCATCCTTTCCTTAGGATTTAAATGATTGCTTCAAAAAAATACAAAGCCTATGGTGTTAGCATACATCTTAATGTAAAGGAGGAAAAAGATGAAAATTCAAGCCATTAAATTATGCTGGGTGGTGGTTTCCGATCTTGAGCAAGCGATTAAATTTTATCAAGAGTGTTTAGGTCTTCAGTTGAAAGAATGGAACAAAGAATTTGGATGGGCTGAATTTGAGGGGTACGAAGGGGGAGGGCGCCTTGGAGTTAGTCAAGCCAATGAGTATACGCCTCTTTCGGCGGGATCAAATGCTGTTGTGGCTTTAAACGTGGAAGATATTGAAAAAGCAAAAGAGGATTGCCAGAAGAAAGGGGTGACTTGTGTAGGAGATGTAATAGAAGTGCCCGGCCAGGTTAAACTACTCACCTGTCGCGATCAAGATGGAAATTGGTTTCAGCTGGCGCAACCGCTTTTTTAAAAAACCTCTGGAGGTCTTGTAGGGATGATTATTTCAACACTTTTTCTCCCTGCAGCCCAGTTGAGTTGATCTTTATTCGCGGCGCCTCCCCATATTTTAGCAAGTTCGCTGATCCTTCCCGAAGCTGTTAGCCCCTGCATTGGAGGAGTTTCGGATTGTGACACAGGAGTATTAGATTCCAAGATGCATGGAGGATCCGCTGAAATAAACCTTGAGCCGCTCTCCTCTTCCTGGCTAAGAGTTGTGCTCGGGTAATAAAGGTCTTCAAAGTTATTCTCCTCTTCTTCCCATTCGTCTGAGCCGCACACATTGCCTTTACCAGCTTCGATTTCACGGTTTCGATCGCTTACCACGTGGGTCGGAGTGGTAGGGGGGGCTTGTTGCGTGATTCTATTTCTGAAAACAGTTTCCACATCAGACCCTTTAGAAGAGGGTTCGGGAACGTGGTTGAGACTATGCCTTTTATTTTTTAAACATTCTCTGCTTAACCAAATAGAGGATGAGGAAGTTCGGATTGCAAGAGGGGAGGGGGGAGCAGGTGGAGGAGGAGGGAGTGATAGGAACTTTTCTTTGGGAAGGCAAGTCCCTGCAGTTTGTGCGGCTTTAACCGTATCATAGCGCGTCTTTTGCACACCCCAAGTAGAAGTTTTGAGAAGGTTGTCGAGTCCTAGGTCCACTTTTGTGCCACTGAAAACCTTTTTTAAGATTTGCATTTGTTTATACGAGCTCTCAAAAGCTTTAATATGCTCTGCTTTGATTTCGGTGAGGCTAGAAAAATCTTTCAATTTAAGGTTAAGTTGCGCGGCGCATTCTTTTTGAAGGCACTCTTTAACAGCACGGGTTTTTATAAATTGAAAATGCTTAACAAAATGGATAATACGGCGAATTAATAAGGAAAAAGGAGTTAAAATGGAACCTTCTCTCAAGGGAATATAACGGCGAATTTCTTCTACATTCTTTAGGTGATATTTTTTTACTAAAATTTGCAAAACGGCATTTTGAGAAGCAGAAGTGGTGTTGCGAAGCACTGCATCTGTCATACTATGTCCTTAGTTTGCTGTTCAATAAATAAATGACTTGTTTTCTCTAAGAAGCTTTTTGAAATGGTAAATTGCCCCAATTTTAACCGTAAGCAAAATTAATAGGTAGGTTTTTTTAACCGCTTTAACGCCTCTTTTAAAAAAAGAGAGAGGTAGATTTTTATTGTCAATCGAGCTATGAAATCGTACTATCTTGTCAAACGAATGTCATGAATAGGAGTGATACATGCAAGAATCTGTTTTCGTTTCGGGTTTCCGGACCTTTGTTACCGCATTTTGCAAAATCTTTGGCGTCTTATTAGGTATCCTTTTGGCCATTAGCGCTTTTTCCTTATTTGAATCGAAAGGAAGTGAAATTGAAAGCGAGTATTCTTTAGAAGTAGCTCCTAACGCAAAAAATGTGCGTACAGCGCTGTCTAGTACCGCGCCTGTGATTCTGGTTTTGCCTATTGATGGGGTGATCGGGGGGGAAGGATTAAATGCCAAAATGATTCGGCAGCAATTAATCGAATCTCGAGAAGGTACGCTGCATAACAATCGCGTTAAAGCGATTTTTCTAGAGATCAATACACCTGGTGGTGGGGTTTTAGATGCGGATGCCATTTACCGGGCGTTAAAAGCTTATAAAAAAGAATATAATGTGCCGGTATATGCCTATGTCGATGGGCTGTGTGCCTCAGGAGGGATGTATGTGGCTTCTGCAGCAGATAAAATCTATGCGAGCGATGTCAGTTTGATCGGCAGCGTGGGTGTAGTTACCCCTTCTCGTTTGAATCTTTCTCAGCTTTTAGATAAAATTGGAGTGCAACCCTTGACTCTGTCAGCTGGTAAGGGCAAGGATGAGCTAAACCCTTTGCGTCCCTGGAAACCTGGCGAAGAAGATAAAATGCAAGGCTTAGTTAATTTTTATTATCAACGTTTTGTGGATGTGGTGACGGCTAATCGTCCCCAGCTAAGTAAGGAAAAGCTGGTAGATGAATATGGAGCTGCTGTTTATCCTGCAAATGAAGCCTTTGCTAAAGGGTATGTTGATGGAAGTGGATTCAGTCGAGGGGAAGCGTTAACAGCTCTACTTAAGCTCATTGGAATTGAAGACGATTTTTATCAAGTGGTGAAATTCCAAGGAAAAAGTTGGTTCTCTCAGATTTTCAATGAGAAAAATGCTTTGACATTTGGGTCCATTCAGCTTAAGCTCCCTCAAGAATTAGATATAAAATTTTCTAATCAACCCCTTTACCTTTACCAACCTGGCGCCCAATAAATAACTTCAGATCTTTTTATCCTCCAAAGAGCTGCTTTGGAGGATAATCAACGAATACGTGGTTCTTAACATATGCATAACCTTTACGTTCTAGATGCTTCAGGCTTTTTATATCGCTCCTATTTTGCCATCCGAAATATGACTAATAAGCAGGGAGAGTCGACCAATGCCCTATTTGGTTTTATTCGCTCAGTATTAAAGTTATTCAAAGATTTCAACCCCGAGCATTTAGTCGCCGTATTTGATGGACCGAATAATGCCAAGAAGCGGGTGGCTTTGTATTCCGCTTATAAAGCGCATCGCTCAGCGATGCCCCCTGACCTACGTTACCAAATTGGCTGGGCGCAAGAATTTTGCTCTTTAATGGGAATTCCCTTTCTTTCTGTTCCCGAAGTAGAGGCAGATGACACGATGGGAACGGTTGCAAAGTGGGGGGAACAGCAAGGGGCAACTGTTTATCTTTGCACAAGCGATAAAGATATGGCCCAACTGGTAAATCCACATATTTTTCTTCTCAATACCCATAAAGACAATACTCTGTTGGATGTGGAAGGAATCGAAAAGGAATGGGGGGTGCTTCCCCATCAAATGATTGATTTGCTTGCCATGACCGGTGACGCCTCAGATAACATTCCTGGCCTTTCAGGCTTTGGCGAGAAAACAACAGTAGCTCTTCTCAAGCAATTTGGTTCTTTGGACTATATTTTAAGCCATCCAGATGAGATACCGGGGAAGAAAAAGCAAGAAACCATTCGAGCAGAAGCTGATTTGGCCCTTATAAGTCGAGAATTAGTCACGCTTGATTTGAGTGTTGACATCCCCAAGGAAACTTCATTCTACCGGAAAACTTCCCCCGTTATGGAGCCTTTGAAGGTTTTTTATACGCGCATGAATTTTAATTCGTTATTGCGCGAGCTTGGGCAAGAAGAGCCTGCGGAGATCCCCGCTGAGCTGGGAAAAGAAAACGTTGAATATGAGCTTATTGATGAACCAGAGGCTTTTGAAACCCTGATCAAAAAGCTTTCTGCCGCAAAAGAAATTTGCTTTGATACAGAAACGACCCATGTTCAACCTTTAAAGGCCGAAATTGTAGGAATTGGTTTTGGGACCCGTCCTAAAAAAGCTTGGTATGTCCCGCTGAATGGAAAGCTTGGAAAACAAAGAGTTTTGGAAAAAGTAAAGCCTCTTTTTGAAAACCCTTCCATTGGCTTTTATGGGCATAATGTGAAATATGATTGGCACATTTTACAAAATGAAGGCATTCATATTCAAAACCTTTGTTTTGACACCATTTTAGCCTCTTATATTTTAAATGCACATAGCCGACAACACTCCTTAGAAGTCTTAGCTTTAGAATACTTTGGAAAAGTGACCATTCCGATTAGCGATTTAATTGGAAAAGGAAAAAATGTATTGAGTATGCAAGAAGTTCCCATTGAACGGGTTTCAGAGTATTGCTGCGAAGACGTAGATTTTACCTGTCGCTTAAAGGAAGTTTTAGAAAAACAATTAGAGGAACGGGGATTACAGTCGCTGTTTCATCAAATTGAACTGCCCTTACTGCGCGTATTAGCAAAAATGGAGCGTAGAGGTATTTATATAGATATCCCTTATTTGCAACGGCTTTCAAAAGAGCTTATGCAGGAGCTAAAAGTTTTGCAACAATCCATTTATGCCGAGGCCGGTGAAGAATTTAATCTCAATTCTCCCAAACAAGTGAGTGAATTATTATTCATAAAATTAGGCATTCCTGCCCCCAAAAAAACGGCTACGGGTCTCTCAACCAGTGCCGAAGTATTAGAGTTTTTGAAAAACGACTATCCCTTAGCAGGAAAAATTTTAGAGTACCGATTATTAGAAAAATTGCGCTCCACGTATGTGGATGCACTTCCCTCTCAGTTAGATTCTAAAACTCATCGCATTCATTCCACCTTTAATCAATCTGTAGCTGCTACAGGGCGTCTTTCCTCTCAAGATCCAAATTTGCAAAATATCCCTATCCGGTCAGAAGAAGGGCGTAAGATTCGCGCCGCTTTTCGACCTGAAAAAGAGGGGTGGAGCTTTCTTTCTGCTGACTATTCCCAAATTGAATTGCGCCTTTTAGCTCATTTGAGTGAGGACCCCGTATTAATGGCGGCTTTTCAAAACAATGAAGATATTCACTCCTACACAGCAGCTTCGATGTTTGGGGTTCCTTTAGAGCAAGTTTCAAAAGAGCAGCGCTATCAAGCAAAAGCGATTAATTTTGGAATTATTTATGGACAGCAAGCTTTTGGACTAGCTAGGGAGCTAGGGATTGAGGTCAGGCAAGCTTCTGCTTTTATCGCCATGTATTTTCAGCGGTATCCAAAAATTAAAGAATATCTGGAGAAAAGTAAAGAAGATGCTCGCGTCCAGGGCAAGGCGATCACCTTGACAGGCAGAGAAAGAGTTATACCTGAAATTTTAAGTAAAAATATGCAAATACGCGCAGCTGCAGAGCGTTTAGCTATCAATGCCCCTTTACAGGGAACTGCGGCAGATCTCATCAAAATTGCCATGTTGAAAATGGATGAAGAAATCGAGAAGAGACATTTGAAAGGTTATATGATTTTGCAAATCCATGACGAGTTAATTTTTGAAGTCCCTGATGAGGAAATTCCTCTTTTTTCTCAACTAGTTCCAGAGGTAATGCAAGGGGTGATGCGATTAAATGTCCCTTTAGTTGTTGACATCCATATTGGCAAAAATTGGAAAGAATGTTAGGATATAGAAAAATAGCTGTAACAGGCGGTCTTTCTTCTGGCAAATCGTCGGTTTGTCGTTTCTTTAAGGACCTTGGCGCATATGTGGTCAGCGCCGATTTAATAGTCCACCAACTTTTATCTCCAGAAACAGCCCCAGGTCAAAAAGTCATCCGTCTTTTGGGGGAGGAGATCTTAGTTGATCGGCAGATCGATCGTCTTAAAGTTGCCCAAAAGGTTTTTAATAACCCGGAGCTTTTAAAATCATTGGAAAAAATTTTGCACCCAGCTGTTTTGGATGAAATTGAAAGAAATTATCAAACTGCCTATCGCGAGCAGAAAACCTCCCTTTTTATGGCAGAAGTTCCTTTACTATTCGAAATAGGAGCTGAAAAGAGGTATGACTGTGCGATCGCGATTCTGGCAGATCCTAAAGTTTCCCAACAACGTTTTATGGATGCAACAGGATTAGATGCTATAGCTTACGATAAACGGATGGCCCAACAGCTATCTCCTTATGAAAAAGCCTATAAAGCGGATTACGTGATTATCAACAATGGTAATCTAGCTGATGTGCAAGAGATGGTAAAAATACTTTTTGATCAATTAACCCAATAACCCTTCACTTAGGAGTCTGATTCTTTCATGAATCCCGAAAATACTCAAGAAGAGGCCTCGCCTGAGATCGTCTCAGCCGAGAAAATGACTATAACTGAAAACTCTCAACCCGAAGTCTCTTCTTCAAAAGAACAGGAGCCTGTCGCTGGAGAAATTACGCGTATTGCAGATATTCAGCGCATGAATATCGATCAGCTTAATCAATATGGGAAGAAAATTGGATTAAAGCATTTAGGCTCTTTGACAAAATCGCAAATGGTTTTTGAGATTGTAAAAGCCATTTCCGAAAATCCTCATGAGGTTCTTTATGGCGAAGGTGTCTTAGAAGTTTTACCTGATGGCTTTGGATTTCTCCGTTCAACAAATTACAATTATCTCCCTTCGGCAGAGGATATCTATGTTTCTCCAGCCCAAATTCGCCGTTTCGATTTAAAAAAAGGAGACACCGTTTGTGGGACAATTCGCCCTCCGAAAGATAAAGAAAAATACTTTGCCCTTTTAAAAGTCGACAAGATTAATGGAAAATCTCCTGAAAAAGCGCGTGAAAGAATTTTATTTGAAAATTTGACTCCGCTTTATCCAAACGAGCGGATCGTCATGGAGACCACCAAAGACAAGCTTTCTACTCGTGTCTTGGACCTTGCGGCTCCCATTGGTAAAGGGCAGCGGGGATTAATTGTGGCGCCTCCTCGTTCCGGAAAAACCATGGTTTTACAATCCATGGCGAATGCCATTGCCACAAATAATCCTGAAATTGTTCTGATTGTTTTGCTGATCGATGAGCGTCCAGAAGAGGTCACAGACATGCAGCGTATCGTGAAAGGGGAAGTGATTTCCTCTACCTTTGACGAACCGCCAGAGAGACACGTTCAAGTGGCAGAAATGGCTATTGAGAAAGCTAGAAGACTGGTGGAGCATGGACGGGATGTGGTGATTCTTTTAGATTCGATCACCCGTTTAGCAAGAGCTTATAACACCATTCAACCTCATTCTGGAAAAATCTTAACGGGCGGTATTGATGCGAATGCTCTGCATAAACCTAAACGCTTTTTTGGAGCTGCGCGCAACATTGAACAGGGAGGGTCGTTGACTATCATCGCCACAGCCCTTATCGAGACCGGATCCCGCATGGATGAGGTGATTTTCGAGGAATTTAAAGGCACAGGCAACATGGAGCTTGTTTTGGATCGTCGCCTAGCCGATCGTCGTCTTTACCCCGCTATTGACCTGATTAAGAGTGGGACTCGTAAGGAAGAGCTTCTTTACCATCCAAGTGAGTTAGAGAAAATTTACCTGCTGCGCCAAGCTGTAGCAGACTTAGCTGCAGTCGATGCCATGAATCTATTGCTTGGACGTTTAAAGAAAACAAACAGCAACGTCGAGTTTCTTCTTTCCATGAAAGAATAATTCAAATTCTTTTAAGGCTTCATCTAAGGGTGAAGCCTCTTTCACAAAATTCTTGATTTAGTTTACCTTATCGAATAACAATAGCCTAAGGAGCCTGAGCTTTAAGTGTTGGTTAGGATAATTCAGGGTAGGACATCGCACACTCAGGTTGCTTGTAAAAAAGAGCCTGTCAGCTAAATTAAAAGTCGTTATAGAAAAAATAAAGCTCAGGTTAAGTAAATTTTAATCACATGAAATGTGGGTTTAAGATGCGTTCGTTTGGGATAGCAGGTCTTGCAAGTGTATGTATAATCGGAAGCTGGTGGTTTTGGAATTACCATGAAGATATGCGTAACTTAGTCACCCAGTATGTAGAAAATGGGGAAATTGCGACCTTAGAAGCCCGTTTTACCCCCCAGCAAATTATGGATTTGCACCGAGAGAGCTTGCTAGGCGATGAGCAAAGAACTTTTCGCGATCCAGCCTTAAGGTTTCATCCCTATTTGTTTATGGAAGTTAAATTCACGCAGCTAGATAAAAAATCCCGCGAAGGGGTAGTGTTGTGGAGTCTTATTGATGGGGAAATGGTCATGAATACTCAGACCTGGGAAAAAACCCACGGTTTTGAAGATTCAATTAATGCAGGAGCTACGCGAGAAGATTTTAAGATCATGAACGCTTTAGCGCAAAATAGAGGGGTGTTGTCTCGTGAAAAATTGCGCCAAGTTTTAAACTTAGAAGAGGAAATTATCGAGCCATGGATCGATAGTGCGCGCCAAAAGCATCTCATTATTCAGCGGGGGAATGATTTACAGCTTCATTTTCAAAATCCTAAAATTTTAGTTTCCCCTCAAACAAAAATTTTTCATCGCCTTGTCACGAAGCCTTATGACCACACGCAGCGTGTGAGCCGAAAATATAGCCAAAGACAAGTTGAAAAAATCGCTCAAGCTGCCTTTGGGCAAGATTTTGCGATCCGCACCATGAAAGAAGTTTATTTGCCTGTTTATCGGATAGAAGTGGCCAACCCGGATGGATCTACCATGACTTCCTATTGGAACGCGTTGACAGGGCAGCAACTCGAAGCCTCTTATTTGGCAGATATCATTTAAAAATTTGCAAGGATGAATTCTCTCAAAGATTCCTCGGCCATTTCGCTGGCATGCCGGCTGGCTTCAATGCCACCTCTGAAAATAATTAAAGTGGGAATATTTTCCACTCCGTATTGTTCTACGAGACTCCAAGACGTATCAATATCGACTTTGTAAAATGTCACGCTTTCTTGCATATCTTGAGCGACTTTTGTAAAAATAGGCTCGAAAGCTTGACAAGAGCCGCACCAGTGGGCAAAAAACTCCACTACCACGTATCCCTTCTCAATTTTGATGGAAAAGTTTTGTTCGCCAATTTCTTCAATAGGGCTTATCGTTTTTCCTTCGACGCTAAATGCCTTGGGGGAAATGTCGCTTGCAAAGTTGACCGTTCCTATCATTAAGAATAAAGCCAAAAAAAAGCCCCTAGCATGCATTTGCTTTCCTTTTTAAAGAGAGCGTTTTATCTCAAGTTATTCGGGTAGATTTAAAGCAGAAACTCGCGCGACAATGGCTTCTTTAAGTTCCGCTATTCCCAATTTTTCCGTGGCAGAAATCTCAAATAAATTATTTGAAGGTAGGGAATATTCCTGGTGGAATTTTTGTAGGTGTTCTTCCGATTCTACCGTATCGATTTTGTTGAGGATCACCAAGTAAGGTCTTTTCAAAAGTTCTGGATTGTAAGCTTCTAATTCTTGGCGAAGCACGCGGTAGTCATCGACAGGATTGCGTCCATCAATTCCTGAGGCATCTAGGACAAAAAGCAAGAGTTTAGTGCGCTCGATGTGGCGCAAAAATTCAAAGCCCAAGCCTCGGTTTGCATGTGCGTTTTCAATAATTCCCGGAATATCCGCAATAAAGATGCGTTTATAATCGGGAAGCTGGATGTAGCCGATATTAGGGTGTAAAGTAGTAAAGGGATAGGGCGCGATTTTTACGCGCAAGAAAGTAAGAGTAGAGATTAGAGTGGATTTACCTGCATTGGGATATCCGACTAACCCGACATCCGCAATTAATTTTAGCTCAAATTCAATTTCGCAGGCCTCACCTTTTTGCCCTTCTGTGCAAATATTCGGAGCGCGATTGGTGGGCGTTTTAAAGCTGTCATTGCCTCGTCCCCCTTTTCCTCCTTTGCATAACACAATTTTTTGCCCATTTTCTTTGAGGTCGTGCAAAACTTCGCCCGTTTGAATATCTTTTACAAGCGTTCCACAGGGGACCTTAAGAATGAGGTCCTGCCCGTTTCTTCCTTTTCGGCAGTTTGCGCCCCCTTGTACCCCGTTTTCTGCTTTTAGGATGCGTCGATTGCGAAACCATTCAAGAGAGGATAATTGAATGTCGGCTTCTAAAATAACAGAACCTCCATTGCCGCCGTTACCGCCGCAAGGTCCTCCTTTGGGGATATACTTTTCTCTGCGCCAAGCAATAACGCCGTTGCCACCTTTGCCTGCAGAAATATTGACAACAACACGATCAAAAAACATAAGGGTATAGTTCCTTGTATAAATTAAATTTAATCCTGCAATGGGAAGAGTGGAAAAGGACAATAAAAAGAGGGGAGTGAGCATAATCACAGAGTTCAGCGGTGATCATGGACGCTGCCCTCTGTGATTGAGCCTGTTCTTAGGCGCCTGTTTCGATAGAAACAAACGTTTTATAAGTCTTCCGAAATGTCACAATGCCATCGGCAAGTGCAAATAAAGAGTCGTCTTTAGCACGCGCCACGTTTTTGCATGGATGCCATTTTGTTCCTCTTTGTCTAACTAGGATGCTGCCTGCTTTAACTAGCTGACCAGATCCCACTTTAACTCCAAGACGCTTTGAATGTGAGTCGCGTCCGTTACGGGTTGACCCCTGACCTTTCTTATGTGCCATGTTTTCCTCCGTTAAACTGCTGCAATCTGGGTAATGCGAATGCGTGCATATTTTTGTCTATGCCCAAATTTTCTTCTCTGGTTTTGGCGCGGTTTGTATTTAACACTTACCACTTTTTCACCCAATACAGTTTCAAGGTATTCCCCTTTCACAACGTAATTGGGAACGTGTGGTTGGCCAACCGTTGTAGAAGCGCCATCGTTTACGAGCAAAACTTCTCGAAATTCTACAACACTTCCTGGAGTTGCGTCGAGCAGTTCAACATCGATTGTAGCGTCTTTGGCAACTCGATATTGTTTCCCGCCGGTTTTAATAATTGCGTACATTTTGATCTCCCTACAGTCTTCGACCGATTTTGAATAGAAGCTCAGTTACCTCTGGGCAAAAAAATCGCCTATTTTTTTGGATATTTCCTTCGGAATATAAATGAGCCTTTTAAACATAATGCTACACTATAGCTGAAATCTCGTTTGAAATCAATCATAAAATCGGTCTAATTTTAAGCATAAAGCTTTAAGTAGAAAAATCAAAAAAGCACGCCATTGAGGAATACTGTCCTTTTAACACTACGGCTTAATTGTGTTAGGTTCTATGGGAGATAAAGGAAAAAATAATTAAGCCAAATTAAAAAATCTTGTGATCTAGCGCTAAATTGGGCTAGGAGATTAAAGGGACGAGAGGAAGGCAGGAGGCCGTGGGTTTAGTTGTAACCTGGGCTTTCTTCACCGGCTAATTTGGGGATCGATGGACCAAATAAACAACAGGAAATAGGGGGGGCAGGCGCTTTAAGGAAACCTTGGCTCAGGGCAATAAGAGATTTTGAGTAGTTAAAAAAAAAGCAGAAAAAGCTGAAGCTTTTTCTGCAAATGTGGCCAGAACTGGAATCGAACCAGCGACACAAGGATTTTCAGTCCTCTGCTCTACCGACTGAGCTATCTGGCCGGATAGAAGGAAAAACATAGTCGAATTGCAATTATTCTGCAATCCCTTAATTGTGTTTTATTTGGCAACTTTCATGCATCCTTTTAATAGACAATGACATACAAATTAAAGCCCAGATGCTATTTTATCTCCTTTAGGAGGAACTTTTGCAGGTTTTGACAAACTTTGGAGGTCAATCATATCTTTCAAAATATTGAGCCCTTCCACCAATTGAAGATCTTTTGCATTAATGGGCGGTATTTTGCTATCAGAAGACAAAGTGGTCACTTTCGAAAGGTCATCTTGGTTGGTCAAAAATTTTTGGTATTGGGAGTTATGGGCCAATCGTTGGGCACTATTTTTTCTCAAAACAGGGAGCATGGCACGCCAGGTGCGGATTTTATGTTGCAAGGTCGGAGAGTAATAGCGCAAATACCATGGCTTTAAATTGGGATCGATGTCTTCTAAAAGATCGTCGTACACAGAGGAGATCGTATCCTGTGTGAGGGGGTGTTCAAGAAATTCTTCCCCGATGTTTTCTTGACTGAATTGGCTGGGAACAAGGATGTCTGCTTTAACTCCTTGAATCTGAGGGGTTTTCCCCGATACTGTGTAGTATTTCCCTACCGTAACCTTAAAATAAGAAGAGCCTTTATTATCGGTGACCGTTTGGCTTTGAATGGTGCCTTTTCCATAAGTTTGTTCATCTCCCACGACAAGCGCCACCCCATAATCTTGCAAGGCTTGAGCGACAATTTCAGCAGCTGAAGCTGTAGCTTTGGAAGTCAGCACGATTAAAGGGCCATTGTAATAAGTTTTCCCATCCATGTCGCGATAAAAGCGTTCTTCTCCGCTTGAATACTTAGAAATGACGACCACCCCATTGGTAATAAAAAGGCCTGCGACTTTGACTGCTTGGTTTAAAAAACCGCCGCTATTTTCCCTTAAATCTAAGATAAGTCCTCGTAATTTCCCTTGTTGGGAAAGTTGATTCAAAGCGTTTCGCATATCGTGTTCGCTGTTGATTCCATGAATCCCTTGATAAAACGAATTTAAGGAGATGACCCCGATGATTCCATCCTTGACAGCTTCATAAGAAGTTTCCGCTCTTCCTTCGTCAATGGAAATCGCCTCGCTCGTTAGAGTAACAGGGTATACAGAGCTGATGTAATTGTTATCGGGGGAAGCAGGTTTCTTTAAAACCATTGAAATGGCGGTCCCCGGTTTAGCTTGTAGGCTATGCATCACTTGATCATAGGATTGATTGGCTATTTCTTTGCCATTAATTTTGATAATTTGGTCATCTAGCTGAATCTGTCCGTGCTTGGCTGCTGGGCTATTTGGAATAATGCGAGCCACAATCATGCCGTCTTCTGTTTCTTGAGGCACAAGGCCGACCCCAATGACCCCTTTTTCAAGACGCATTTTCATCTCATAAGCTTCAGCCGCATCATAAAAGGTGGTATGGGCATCTAGGCTACGGGATAAGGCTTTTAAAATATGCGTGACCAGAAGATTTTCTCTCTCGGCTTTTGTAAGATCTCGGCCAGTCGTAGTTTGAAATAAATACTTTTCTTCTTTTTCTCGTAACTTGCTTTCATAGAAGGCGAGCACAGCTTTTTCATTTTTCTGAACTTTAGCCGCTCCATAATGATGGATTTCGCTGTTAATAAAGCGGATGATATCTTGCTTTAGGCGATTAGCCAACTCCTCTACCCCTTGGGCAAAAGAACGCTTTAGATCGGGATCTTCCCATTCGCTTTTAGCCTCTTCTGTATGTTGATAGAGAAAGAGTTGTTTGGGATTTTCCATAAGATTTTGGCGGATCTTTCGAGCCCTTAGAATAGAGCTTTGAATGACTGCATTTAGGCGGTAATAAGCGCTGAAATCATTTTTATAATAGTTTTGTAAAAATTGCTGGGACTGTTTATCGCTGAGGTTTAAAAAAGGATTGCTCTCTGAGCCAAGTAGATAAACCCGATCTGGGTCAAATTGATCGATATAGACTTTAAAGGAAGCTTTAAGGATTTGCTCAGACATTTTCTTTTGAGAAACATGCTGTTGCAAAATATTTTGCATGACTTTATTGACATCTGTTGCTTGAAGAAGCTCATGGTCGGTAGAAAAGAGGGGGGAGGAAACAAAAATAAGCAGCAAAAAAAATCGGGTGTAAATCGGCATATAAACCCTCCGGGATTGAGATATCGCTATTCTTATTTTATAAATAATTCTTTTAATAAAAACAATTATCTAATGTTTATATTTCAAACTAATTTAAAAGAAGGGCCAAATGAAATTATTTCATCTTCTAAAGCAATGATTTATGCTAGGCGAAGAAATCATTCTCAGCTATGCTGATTGTTTGGTTTGTAGGGAGAGAATCACCGTGAGTCAAGAAACATTTGAATTTGAGAACTTCACTGGATCTTTGGAATTTCTTTTACACTTAATTCAAAAAAACGAAATAGACATTTGTGAAATTTCGCTACGTCATATGACCTCCCAGTATTTAGGAAAAGTGAAGGATTGGCAAGATACCCAAATTGATCGAGGAACAGATTTTATTGCGACCGCAGCTTCTTTACTATGGATGAAAAGTAAAACGCTCTTGCCTAAACATGAGCAAGCTGAGGAAGAAATTCTTGAAATCGAAGATCCCCACTTTGAAATCATCCACCATCTCGTGGACTATTGCCGTTTTAAAGAGGCAGCAAAAGAGCTGGTGGAAAGAGGAGAAGCCCAACATGCTTATTCTCGTGGGGCAGAGCCCTCAGAAGTAAAAAAAGGGATGGGATTAGCTCACCTTTCCTTAACAGATTTAGCTGCTCTCTTTCAGCAAGCATTAACCAAATTCTCAGCCCAAACCAAAGTTGTACAAGAAGAAGTTTGGCGTGTTTCGGATAAAATTCGGTATTTGCGCATTCAACTAAAAGAGGTCGCCCGCTTTTTGTTAGGAGATCTTCTCGCATGTGCGCGTTCCCGAGAGGAGTTAATCGTCACTTTTTTAGCGGTATTAGAACTCATGAAGCTAGGAGAACTAGCCGTTTTTAAAGAAGTGGAAACAAATTTAATTATTATGAGCTCACCTTCATCAACCCCAGATGTACATTGACTTATGACGAATGAAATTAATTTATTCGAACCCACCCTAGAAAAAACCTGCATAGCTCCTATTACCCCGCGAGCAGAAGCTGCAAAAGCTGCTGAAGATAAATACGATCGGGAGCAGCAGTTGCACATGCGCAGGAAAATTAAGCAGATTGTAGAGGCTTTATTATTTGCCTCAAGTGAGGCCATCTCTTTTAATAAGATGAGAGAGGTTTTGGAGAGTTTTTATCCTATAAAGCCTCGGATGCTGAGGGAAATTATCGAACAACTTCAAGAAGAGTATATTTCCCAGGGAAGGGCTTTTAGACTGGAGGAGATCGCCCAAGGGTTTGTTTTGCGCTCTTGTGAGGAATTTGCACCTTATATTCAAATGTTATTTCGGCATAAAAGATCGGAAAAACTCTCTCAAGCGGCTGCGGAGGTTTTAGCGATTATTGCTTACCGGCAACCGATTACACGGCCTCAAATTGATGCTATAAGGGGGGTCGATTCTTCAGGGACTCTTGTTAATTTGCTTGAAAGGGAACTGATCGAACCCGTAGGGAAATTAGAGGCGCCTGGACGGCCTACTTTATATGCAATCACGCAGCATTTTTTGACTTATTTTGGGTTACGCGATTTAAAAGATTTACCCCAATTGGATTTAGACGCAAAAAAATAAACGAGGGGTTGGATCTTCCATCGTCTTCCAGATTCGCTGCCTGTATCCTCCTGCAGGTAGGGGCCACTTATCCTTAGGTTTTGAATTCCCAGAAAGGATATTTCAGTTTGAACAATATTTTCTCTTAATCAAGTAAAGCCTATTCAAGGCTGTTCGAAAATGCGTTCCCTCCAGGCATTCGGCCGGTTTATCAGAAAGCTTAGGATTTTAAAACAGGCAAAAAGAAGCCTATCTATGATTGCACCTTTAGTTAATCTTTGTTGCGATGTTTTAAGTAAATGGTATAAAATAGGCTTAAAAATTTTTAAGAAATTTTCATGAATTTAATTTCCAACAATCCGCTTATTTATGCCATTGAGACCCGTAAGGCTTTTATATGGTCTCGATTGTTGAGAACTCCTTTTTGGGCGATTTATTCTCTTATCCCTTTTATTCTGTATCGCGATTTTCATGCTACTCCTCTGCAAATAGCAGCTGCGACAGCCATTAAACCCATGGCTTCTCTGCTTTCTGTTTATTGGAGCTTCTCCATCAATCAACGGAGAGATCGGTTGCGAGCCAATATTATTTGGGCAAATATTTTAAGCGTTTTACCTTTCTTTTTATTTCCATGGGTAAGCAGCCCTTGGTTAATTATCGCTGCATTTGGCTGGTTTATGTTTCTTCATCGAGGGGTGATGCCTGCATGGATGGAGGTCTTAAAGCTAACTCTGCCGGGCGTGTCGCGTGAGCGGCTCTTTGCGTATGGAACCACGATCGGGTATGTAGGAGATGCTTGTCTCCCATTCTTGATTGGGGGATTACTAGATGGATATGAGCAAGCATGGCGATGGATTTTCCCGTTGACAGCTTTTATTTCTTTAGCCTCGGTTATTTTCCTCTATCGAATTTCCGTTCCTCCTGAAAAAATAGGGAGGCCGTTGCAGCCGCCTGTTCCTATTACTAGAAAGTTAGCGGAGCCTTGGATTCATGCATGGTCGTTGGTTTGCCGGCGACCTGATTTTCGAGATTTTCAGATTGGATTTATGCTTGGAGGGGCGGGGCTGATGATTATGTCGCCGACTTTTCCTATATTCTTTATGGATATTCTCCACCTTTCTTACACTGAACTAGCCATCGCGGTTGCTTTTTGCAAGGGGGTAGGAGTGGCCATGACTTCCAGAATGTGGGCCGATTGGATGAATAAAGTGGATATCTACCGATTTAGCGCTTGCGTGACATTTATTGCGACGCTTTTTCCGCTTTGTTTGATTGCGGCTCAATGGCACATTGCTTGGTTGTATTTTGCTTATGTGATCTGGGGGGTTATGCAAGGAGGCAGTGAGCTGAGTTGGAATTTGTCGGGGCCTATCTTTTCTAAGGATGAGGATAGCTCTGCCTATAGCAATGTGGGTGTGTTAGCGGTTGGATTGCGTGGATGTATGGCACCTTCATTAGCTGCTATTTTATGTAGTTTGTTTAATCCCCTCTTTGTTTTATGCTTGGGCGGATTATTCTGTTTGGGCGCAACTGAAAGAATGTCTGTTTTCTCTCGCAAGTATTTTCATACGGCGCGAGAAAATTCTTAGGATTTTTGTGAAACGTAGCGCCACTCAAAGTATTTGCTGAGCTCTTCTACGATAGGGAAATGGGGGGGAGGCTCTGCAGCAGAGAAAAGTTGAATATCCTCCAATAATCGCTCTTTTAAACATTCATATATCCTGTCTTCTTCGCCGTTTTGAAGGGAATCTTTTTGTAGCTCGGCTTGAAAGGCAAGTGCCTGTCGATAAGTGGCCGCTTGAATTTTTTGGGCAAAGGTATCCAGGCAAGGGGGGGCGAAGTTTATGATCTCTGAGAATTCTTGCAAAATAATTGTGGCAGAGGGAACTGCCAGAAGGGGGCCTAGCACACCTATAAAGTCTAAAACCGCTTTTTCCATTTCCGTATCTGTTTTTTCTGCTTGAAAATGCACTTCTTTGGACTTGAGTGCAATTTCTCTTTCTAAAATCTGCTGGGCGGATTCTCGGGAATTGAAAACAAGTGTGCCATTTTCTATCCAAGCATTTTGCAAAGCTAAATAAGGCTTTGTGACAAATTGTTCCATCAGCAGGGAATAGCTCTCCGAAAGGCAATCAAAAGGAGTGGGGTGATTCTTCAGAGTGGCAAAATAATGTTTCACCTTTCTTTTTTTGAGCTCACATTCTAACAAGCTATTTAAAAGAGAGAGACTCAGGGATTCATGCAAAATTAAAAAAGTTTCAAGATGTTTCTCAAAAACTTTTTTTCGTAGGGAGTAAATTTGTTTTGCTTTCACAAGGCTAGCTGCCTCAAGCGTCAAACGATTGGCGGTCTCATGCTGGTTTTTTAAAATCAATGAGACAGTCGGAAGTAAATCTAACCGATGCGGACACTTAGGAATTAGCATTTCGCTCAAAGCCCATCCTGTGTATTGGGAAGCATGGGGAAAACCTGTCTGGGTGGGAGTCGAAGTCATAGAGAAGCTATTAGGGATAGGGATTCCTCGCCCAGTTCCTTGGGTGGGCTTGATGAATTGCCCTACAACCACATATTTCTCTCCAGGAAATGGGTTTATGACTTGCCTCATTTCTAAAATCCACTTTGCTCCTTTAGAAGTCAAAGTTTCAGAGATGGGGGATTGCTTAATGCAGGCGAGTTCCTCTTCAACGGAATTAAAGTAAACATTTTCCTTGCGAAGCAAAGAAAGAGCTTTCATCCAGAATAGTTCTGTATCTTGCTGATGAACAAACACCTTTTTGCTTTGAAATATATGGGAGACCCTGTGAGTGGTCGAGGTTTCAGATCGGATTTGGAAACGTTTGCTAAAAAGTTTAAGTGAGGATTCATCCTCAAAATTTTTACGATTAGGTAGAAGGATTTTATTGCAGATCACTTCTTGTGTTACCGAAAGCCCGCCAATGCGGCAAAGATAGGAGCGGATTGTATGCCATAAATTGCCGTTATTTTTTTGGGAAGCATGAGGGGAATTGAGATCTATTAAAGCATTAAAGTTTTTAATAGTGGAAAAAAAGCGTTGGGCTAGAGCTTGGTGAGTGGGGGAACCTTGCTCAAATTTATAAATGTAAGGATAGTGTTTTTTCAAAATGCTAATGGCGTTGAGCAATTCGTCTTGCTTTTCTTTTCGAATTCGATTGTGCTTTTTTCGGATTTTTTCGGAAAAAATCGAAGCAATGCAGGAGCTAAGCAAACCCACTTGTTCTTTGATCCGATGCGTTCTCCCTGCGATGAATGGGGGAGGATCTAAATGGTAGACATGGGGGAATGGTTCTTGGGCATTTTGAGCCGTAAACTCTTCAAGTTTAGTCAAAGCTGCATCGACCGCTACAGCGGGGTCAAAGGCTGGAGGAGGGCCTTCAAATCTTTCACTCATCGTAAATCTTCCATAAAGTTCAGCAGAAATGACTGCCTTTATTAAATATCAAGTTTTGATTAAGCTCAATAAAGGAAAAAAATTACGTTTCCAGTTCAGGTAAGGGTTTTCCAGCTGGGGCTTTTAGTTTTACGGATGTCCCTGAAACAATTTCACAGGAGTTTTTAACTTCAAAAGCATTTTCGACAGAAATCAGGTCCCCTCTGCGCAAAAAGTCAAAGGCCCTCGATTCTGCGGGATGTTCTGTTAGGCGAGAAGAAAGGGATTTTTTTCCTCCTGTGCCACAAAGATAATATTTTTTCCCTTGAAAAGAGTCAACTGGGGGGCTAATAATGCGATAAAGAGCGTGTTCTGTCCCCAAATTAGGCCATGCTGCTTGAGGGCTTCTCAAGATAAGATAAGACATTTTAAGTGAGCTTAGATTAATTTGAGCCGCACGTTGGAGTTCTTTAATGAGATAAGGTTTTTCAAATTCTCGCTGGGCATAACAAGGGCTATTGCTCGTTTGCAAAGCGGGACATTCCCCTTGCCACACACAGGGAGCTTGAATAGGAACTCTCTTCTTTACCATGGAATCGCGGATTTGAAGAATACGGTTATTAGACTCTCCAAAGGAGCTAGCTGCGATTAAAAGATATCCTTGAGGAGTTAAGAGATTGAGAAGAGAATCTAAAAATTGATGCTGCTTTTCGAGGCTCCCTTTGATAGAGATAGGAAAAAGCTCCTCTAGACAATGTCCCAAGATAATGCAATCAAACTCCCCGGAAACAGGTAAAGAAGAGGGGCATTCCCATTTGCGAATTTGGATAGGAAATCCGTAGCGTCCAGCAATTTCGCCAGCAAGTTGTAAAGCTGTTTGATTTTGATCTAAGGCAAAAACTTCACTTGCTCCATGCTTCAAAGCTGCAAAAGCAAAGGGGCCTGGTCCGCTGCAAAGGTCCAAGACGCGCCGTAGAGAAGTAGGGAATTCCCCCATTAAGGATAATGCTTGCTGGTAGTGTACCACCCATTGATAGAGCAAATACGCCCCCAAAAGCTTGGGCTCTTCAAAATAATGCTTTTTAGAAGGAGTACCTGCGTTGAAAGCTTCTTGTAAATTTGCAATTGCCTCGACGACGCTGCGAAATTCTCTTGTTTGTAAGCGATCAGAAGGTCCGGCAATTTTATGAAAACGGCGCCATGTTCCAATTAAAAGAGGAATTAAAGTTTCGAGATCAGCTTTTGGAATAGGTTTTCTTTTCATAGCTTTGGGTCCGTTTATTCAAAAAGGAGGGCTTGCTCGCGAGCGGTCATTTCCCTCCATTCGCCGGGATGTAAGGAGCCAAGGCGAAGCTCACCGATCCTAATCCGGGTTAATTCTAAGACTGGAAGCTTTGCAGATTCCATTAAAAGGCGAATTTCTCTTTTTTTTCCTTCCGCAATCGTAATTTTTAAAGTGCCACGCCTAACTTTTGTCACTCGGATAGGGCGGACGAATGTTTGCTCGACAAGAGTTCCGCTTGATAAGGCGCTTAAATGTTCAGCTTCTACCTCTACATTTGTCCTAACTAAGTATTCTTTGGGGATATTTGCAGACGGATGAATGACTCGATTAGCGAAGTGGCCATCGTTGGTGACAATAAGGAGCCCTCCTGTGTCTTTATCTAGCCTTCCGACTGTAAAGAGTCTCTCTTTGACATCTTTGAATAAGTCCAACACAATTTTAGCATCTTTGTGCCGTCTATTAGAGCAAATATAGCCCACTGGCTTATTTAAAATGTAGTAAACCTTATTTTGTTTTTTGCCGATGGTGTGTCCTTTGCAAATAATGACATCGTTTTCATCGACTAAAGTTTGAGGGATTAAAGTGATCTGCCCATTGACCGTCACGCAGCCCTCAAAAATTAAGGCTTCGCAAGCTCGCCGAGAGGCAACCCCGGCAGCTGCCATCACTTTACTTAATCTTTGCTTTGTTTTATCCATTGAGAAATCTTTACAATAATGGTTAAATAAAACAATAAAGAAGTTCTTAAAAAAAGTCAAAAAGTAAAAAAAAATAAGCAGTTCGTTTGTTTTACCTATTTTCTTGAATTTTTCACGAACGAAACTAAAGAACGAGAAAACGAGAATCCTAAGGAGGACTCATGAAAAGGCAAGCTATTTTGTGCATCACTTTTTTAGGGGTGTGGCAAAATTTGGGGGCTTTACTCTCTCCATTAGCTCAAAGTAGTGTGGAGATCAAAGCCATTCTGGATGATAAAAAATTTTCTGAATGGGTCGGTGCAGGAGAAAAAATTGAAAAAATTAAAAAGAATAAAGAGGGCTATCAAGTGGAAACTTCCCATTCCAAATTCTATGTGCGCGTGGTTTCCATTCCCTCTCACAAAATAGGTCCCCAGCAATTTCAATTGGAGTTTGAAGAATTAGAGGAAAAAAGTAAGTTTAAGACTTATTAGCTCTCTTTCGGGTCCTTTTTTGCTGATCTTTTTGTTCTCAAATGGGAACAAAGCTTACGAGATCTAAGAGAAAAAAGGGGCGAAAGAGGCTTATTTATTTATCGAGCTTATCTCCGATTACCGCTTGCTCGTTATAGTTTTTTCCCGTTATTCTAAAAGTTTAAAAGGGAGCAAACAATGAACAAGCTGATTTTAATGCGTCATGGGCAATCTGAATGGAACCGACTGAATCTGTTTACGGGGTGGGTTGATATCCCGCTCTCGGGTCAGGGAATTAAGGAAGCTTTGGCAGGAGGGGATCGGATTAAAGATATCCCGATCGACATTATTTTTACCACCTCGCTTATGCGGGCTCAAATGACTGCCATGTTGGCGATGAGCCGTCACTCCTCTGGCAAAACCCCTGTCATTTTACATCCTCAACAAAGCAGGCTTAAAGAATGGGGAAAAATTTATGGCAAATCTGCAGAAGAAGCGTGCATTCCTGTCATCTGTGCCTGGGAATTAAACGAAAGAATGTATGGGGAGTTGCAAGGGCTGAATAAAGCGGAAACTGCGGAAAAATTTGGGGCAGAACAGGTAAGAATATGGCGTAGAAGTTTTGATATCCCTCCCCCCAATGGGGAGAGTTTGAAAATGACAGCTGCTCGCTCCATCCCTTATTTTGAAGAAAATATTTTGCCTTGCTTGCTAGAAGGAAAGAATGTTTTTGTTTCTGCTCATGGGAATTCTTTGCGTTCCATCCTGATGTATTTAGACAAGCTATCGCCTGAAGAAGTTTTAAACCTTGAATTAGCCACAGGAGAGCCTATTTTTTATACGTTCCAAAATGGTAAAATAGCTAGAGAGTAAACGATATGCCCGGTGGAATTTATTTGGACAATAATCTTGTGACGCGCCCTTCTCAAAAAGCTGTCAGCGAGATGCTTCCTTTTTTAACTGATCGCTGGGGAACCCCTTCGGCTCCTCATCGAATGGGGCAAGAGCTTTTTCCCGCAATGACTGAAAGCTATAAAGCCTTATATACTTTAATGGGGGCAAAAGAGGTAGATGACATTATTTTCACGTCGTCAGGAGAAGAAGCAGTTAACCATGTTTTCATGTCGGCTTTTCACGATATCGTTTTGCCTACCGGTAAAAACCAACTCATTTGCGCCTCTCAGGATGAAGCACCTGCTCTCATGTCCATTAGCCGTTTAGAACAGCATGGGTGTGTGGGTAAATTGGTGTCCCCCAATTGCGAGGGAAGGGTGACAGTTCAAGAGGTTGCGGACCATATTACGCCCAGAACGGCTTTAATTTCTCTTTCATGGGCAAATGGATTGACGGGGGTGGTAAACCCTGTGCATGAAATTGGGGCTTTATGCCAGCAAAGGGGGATTAAATTTCATCTGGATGCCACGCATGTGGTAGGAAAGTTGTTTTTTAATTTAGAAGAGGTGCAAGCCGATTTTATTACTTTCAATGGCGATCGCTTTCATGCTCCTAAGGGAACGGGAGGGTTGTACATAAAGGCTGGGGTAAAATGCAGCCCCTTTATTTTAGGGGGCCTTGAGCAAGCTGGACTGCGGGCTGGCAATTTAAATGTTCCCGGATTAGTTGCCCTTGCAGAAGCGGCAAAAGAAGCGATTGAAACAAGAGATCTTATGTGTACAGAGATCGCGCGTCTGCGCTGTAAGCTGGAAGCAGGAATTAAAGAAGGTTATCCCGAAGCCGTACTTTTTTTTGAGGAACAAGAAAGGCTTCCCCATACCACTACCCTGGCTTTCCCAGGGATCTCTAACGAAGCTTTACTTTATGCTTTAAATCGACAGCTTGTTTTTGCAAGCATCGGGGGGGGCTCTTTCCAGCAAATTGGTTTGGTTTTAGCTGCTTCAGGAATTGATCCCCTCTTAGCGCATACAGCTCTGAGTTTTAGTTTATCGCGCGAGACGACCGAAGATGAGATCGATCGAGCCACCTGGATTATTACCGAGACAGCTAAATATCTTAGACGAGCGTCTCAGAAAATTTTAAAATAGAGAATGAAGGATGAGCCTTGCAGCTTTAACTACCCCTTTTCCTTGGAGCCGTTACAGTAAAAAATTGGCAGCCAAAATCGATCTTCCCCGCTCAATTGGTTTTTTCACAGCGGAAGAATCGGAAGCTCGCTGCATGTTTTTAGCTGAAGGCACAGAAGGGGCGTTGGAAGAAGGAAATTTAGTGCACTTTTATTGGCTAGTGGATACAGACGATGGGATTATTGTGGATGCGAAATTCCAGGCATATGGGCAATCAGTCTTGATCGGGGCCGCCGAAATTGCTTGTGAACTGGTAGTAGGAAAAAATTACGATCAGGCGAGGCGGATTAGTGTCGAATTGATCGATCGGCATGTGCGAGACAAAGCGGAAGAATCGGCTTTTCCAAAAGAGACCTATCCGCATCTTAATTTAATTTTAGGCGCAATTGAGGATGCTTTTGAAAAATGTGTGGAGATCCCTGTCGCAGATAGCTATATCGCTCCTCCCGTACCTTCTGAAATTGGGGAAATTGTAGAAGGGGGATATCCAGGATGGAAAGACCTTACGCTGAAAAAAAAGATCGCTGTCATCGAAGAAATTATGAACCGGGATATTCGTCCCTATATAGCCTTAGATGGGGGAGGCGTTGAAGTATTAAATGTGTTAGAAGATAGAGAAATTGTGATTGGTTACCAAGGCAATTGCACCTCTTGCTATTCCTCCATTGGCACAACTCTTTCCTATATTCAGCAAGTCTTACGGGCAAAAGTATACCCCGATATTGTTGTAACTCCTGATACTTCTCTCTTTAATTAAGGAAGTGGCAGAGTAAAGCTTCAATAAAGGAGCACAAACATGTCAGAGATTTTTTCTATTAAAAACAAACATGAGGCTGTTAGCTGGAGTAAAGAGATCGTTACGGAGAATTTACAAAAAATCAGCCAACTGGATAAAAAGGGGAAATTGAATGGAAAAAAAGTGATGGTTAAGAAAGGCCTCTCTTTACAACTTCTCGGGAAAGTTAAGCAGTTTTTTTGGTCCATTTTATCCCATACCGGGTGGGGGCTCCGTTTGTTTGGTGTTGACTACGCTCAAAATCGCGCTATTTTTGACTAAATTAGGGTAAGGTTAACCCCTAACGATAAAGAGCTAGAAGAATTATTTAATCGAAGCGTTAAAGGATATAACAGTTACCAAACAAAGGTTGTGGTAGAAGAGTTAAGATTAGGCCATCCAACCTCCTCCAAACCTGTGGAATTAACAACGAAAGAAAAACCAGACGCATCGATCGCTCCGCCTTTAGCTAAGGTATCGAAACAGGTGGTTGAAGCACCTAAAGTTGCTCGGATGTCTGAAGCACCTATAGATACCTCCAAAAAGCTTGGCCCCCTAATAAAGCCATAAAAGTTGACGCCAAGAAAATCGAAACTTTTTTGGGGGATACTAATTTTGTGAGGAAATAAAAAGAGTAAAAGAGATTCGCCTGATGATGGTTTGGGCGCAAGAGTGGGAGGCTTATAGCCAGCTTCCAGAATTTAGGGTGGCTAACTGATTTTTTTTAACATGTCTACTTGTGCCAAACTTTTTATTTTTCTTTAGAGGACTTTATCAAGCCCAGACAGTTTGTTTTTCTCGGCGTAGATTTTTTATCGAAGGAGAATACCGAATTCTGGCATGCGGCCGACATTTCCCTGTCTTGCAGTCATGGCGTGAATGATTGGATGGTAGGCAATCCCAAACCCTCTAAACCTATGGCTTTCCAAAGGAAAGAAAAGCTATCTATGCCAGCCAGTTCGGCCTTAGCTCAAGCTTTCAAAAAGGTGGCGGAAATGCCTAAAGTTGTTTGGATATATGGATTTCCACAAGGCTTGCCCCTTCTCTCGCTATTAAAATTTCTGCTTTTTATCGTATCGGTTGCTATAAAATATTTACCATCCTGCTGGATGTAGGTCGCTTAATCCCGTTAAGAAGACGAAATTCTTTCTCGTTTAAGTCCTTTTTCTATTTCAACTTTCATTGCATCTCGCTCACCTAAAATGAAGCGAATATACTAAATCAACTTAATTTCAAAAAACCTCTATTGTTTATAAATACTTTTTTAGGTATTATTCTTTTAATAACAAAAGGATTATTTATGAAAATAAGATATGTGGAAGAACCAAGCAAATTGCCTAGAGACCTTATTTGCGATAAGCAGGCAAGAAATCTCAAAGTCCAAGAAGGATATTATTGCTGGGGTTATAAGGAAGAAAAAGCTTCTTTTTTGCAAAGACACTTAATTTATCGGGTTCATCGCATTTTAGCTCGCATGTTTAGTCATAAATATTCAGAAGAAGAGAGAAGACTTCTCAAGGAAGAAAGGCAATACGCTTACTATTGTCTTCCAAAAGATGCCAAGCGGCGTGGGAACGTTCCTGCAGAGGAAGCGCTGTTTTTTTGTAGAGGAGGAATACAAATCCAAGAAAGGCTAAGAACCGGCTTCTTCAAGCAGATGCAGGGAAGTTATTTATATTCTAAAGTGATCCTTTTAAACAATACAAATGCCGGCGGGACATTTTTCAGCAATGTGGATGGGCCTTTTCCATCTAATTCTGAAGCTCAGCAAGCTTTTAGACAGAATCAGGGGGGATTTCTCCTTTATTTTTCTGATTTTAACAAGGTGTCAACCGAAAAATTTCTAAGAGATCATCCGGAATTTAGAGGTAACAACGCTCTTTACAGAGGAGCTATATGTGGGGTACTTAAGACTGAAGACATGCAATGCTTGAGGCCCCCCTATCAGGGTAAGTTTTCTAGGGAATTTATCCACTTTCTAGAAACAGGAGAAGAGCTTGTCTCTATAGGTTTTAGGCAAAGTTATTTTGGCGTTGGCTAAGCTAGCCTCATAAGGCAAAGGGGACTCTCGCACGAGTCGTTGCTCATCTGTTAAACCTGTAAAGTGGCCTCTCATTTTTACCTCCCTCCTAATACATAGGAAAACCTATGCTTAAAACTTTAAGTTGCCGATAGGTTCTTTTATTGTTATCTTTGAAGTGAGGTTTTTTCTTGATAGTTTAAAAGACTTACTGGGTGTAAACGTCTACTTTGGCAATACAGCACGATGCGGTGGCGCCAATCTATATAATAACCTTTTGACCATCAAAGTTCGTGAATCCTAGAGAGTTTTATTAAGCTTTTGTTAACCAGGCTCTTATTTGATTTATGCAACAATCTCTCTGTTGTGGGCAAACTGACTCGTCATTTTTGCAAGGAAACCAAAGGGATAAAAGAGAGATTCGAGCGATGATGTTTTCAAGTTAAGAGTGGGTAAGATACGGTCCCTTTTTCGCATTTGTCTTTGCTAAACCGCTTCTTCTCCGGTGTATTTATTCTGACCCAATTTTTTATTTTTTCATGAAAAAATTTTGCCAAAAAACCTAGATGATGGCTCCCTGAGGTATGATTTTTTATTGTAAGAGAAACTTAAATTCTGGCATCCTGGGGGTCATTTCGTTATTCAGTATTGCAATCGTTAAGCAAGATTTCGATGGTTGACGATATGAAACACACTCTTCTTATGACTTAAATTATTAAAAAGGATGAAATATGACGCCTTATGAATATGGATTGATCGCCTGCGGCCTAATCGGTTTGCTTTATGGGGTGATAACGATTCAATCAGTGCTTTCTAAAAATGCAGGAAATGAACGGATGCAAGAAATTGCAGGTGCCATCCAAGAGGGGGCAAGAGCTTATTTAAACCGTCAGTATATGACTATTACGATGGTAGGTATTGTAGTTTTTGCTTTTTTAACATGGTTTTTAGGATGGCACGTTGGCCTAGGTTTTGTGATAGGAGCTTTTTTATCAGGGGCTGCTGGATATGTGGGAATGAACATTTCAGTACGCGCAAATGTTAGAACTACAGAAGCTGCTCGCAACGGCTTAGAACCAGCGCTTGATGTGTCATTCAAATCCGGGGCTATTACTGGAATGCTTGTTGTGAGCTTAGGACTCTTAGGAATTACGGGTTATTACCTCTTTTTGAAAAACAGCCATATTTCACTCAATGCTCTTTTAGAATCACTCGTTTCCTTAGGATTCGGAGCGTCACTCATTTCGATCTTTGCCCGTTTAGGAGGAGGAATCTTCACAAAAGGTGCAGACGTGGGAGCCGACCTGGTAGGAAAAATCGAAGCAGGAATTCCTGAAGATGATCCCAGAAACCCAGCTGTTATTGCCGATAACGTCGGGGACAACGTGGGGGATTGCGCGGGTATGGCAGCAGACCTATTCGAAACCTATGTGGTGACAATTGTGGGAACCATGCTTTTAGCTGGGATTTTCTTCACAGGTTCCACCATGGAAACCATGATGGTATACCCCTTGGCGATTGGCGCGATTTGCATTTTGACTTCCATTATTGGAACTTTCTTTGTCAAGCTAGGCAAAAACCGCGATATCATGAAAGCCCTTTATAAAGGCTTTATCGTAACTGCTGGGTTATCTGCAATTGCCCTTGCATGGCTAACTAAAAACTTGGTTGGATTCGACCATCCTTTTACTGTCAATCAGACAACTTTCACTGGTTTGAATCTTTTTTACTGCGCTTTAACAGGTTTAGTGGTAACGGGTTTATTAATGTGGATTACAGAATACTATACCTTAACCAAATACCGACCAGTCCAAAGCATTGCGCAAGCCTCTACTACAGGGCATGGAACAAATATTATTCAAGGGATTGCGGTTTCGATGGAAGCCACAGCTCTGCCAGTGATTGTGATTTGCGTGGGTATCCTAGTCTCTTATATCAATGCTGATTTGTTTGGGATTGCAGTGGCAGCGACAAGCATGCTGGCTTTAGCAGGAATGGTTGTGGCATTGGATGCTTATGGTCCTGTTACTGACAACGCAGGAGGGATTGCAGAAATGTCTAATCTCCCAGCTGAGGTACGCAAAACCACGGATGCGCTCGATGCGGTGGGGAATACTACTAAAGCTGTGACAAAAGGTTACGCGATTGGTTCAGCTGGCTTTGCCGCTTTAGTTCTTTTTGCAGCTTTTATCGAAGATCTAGGGCGTTATTTCCCCGATTATCAGGGAGAATTCCTTCTTGAAAACGCCTATGTGGTGATTGGATTGTTTATAGGTGGCTTGCTGCCCTATTTGTTTGGAGCTATGAGCATGATGGCTGTAGGCCGGGCGGCTAGCTCTGTGGTGGTGGAAGTGCGTAATCAATTTCGGGAAATTCCAGGGATTATGGAAGGAAAAGCAAAGCCAAATTATAGCCGTGCAGTCGACATGTTAACAAAAGCCGCCATTAAGGAGATGATTCTACCTTCTCTTTTACCGGTAGTCGCTCCAGTATTGCTCTATTTAGTGTTAAGCTATGCGGTTGGACAATCAGAGGCATTTATTGCACTAGGCTCTATGCTTCTGGGTTCAGTGGTGACAGGCCTTTTTGTAGGTCTCTCCATGACTTCTGGTGGAGGTGCTTGGGATAATGCTAAGAAGTTAATTGAAGATGGCCATTACGGTGGAAAAGGTTCTGAGGCTCACCATGCAGCTGTGACTGGGGATACCGTGGGCGATCCGTACAAAGACACGGCAGGCCCTGCCATTAATCCGATGATTAAAATTATCAACATCGTTGCATTATTGCTCTTGGCAATCTTAGCAACGCATTAAAATCGAAAAAAGACTAAAAAGCCATTTGGCTTTTTAGTCTTTTTCAAGGTGTCCAAGCTCTTGATGGGCGTTTTCCCAATCTTCTAATGCTTGATTAAGCTCTGTTTCAAGGCGAGATTTTTCAAACAGAAATTTTGCCTGTTCTTCTCGAGAAGTGCGTTCGTAAAATCCTTCCGAGCTCATGGCCTCATCTATTTCCCTCATATTTGTTTCAAGCCGCTGGCAGAGATCCTCAAAACGTTTAACCTGTTTTTCAAGCTGAGAGCGCAAATTGCGTTGTTTCTTTTGCTCCTCATAAGAGTTTTTATTAGTCGATTCTTTAGTTGTTTGGGGCCCTCGTCGGGCTGTTTTGTCTAGATGGTCCACCTCTCGCTTTTCCAAATATTCAGCATAAGAACAGGAGAAATCGTGAATGCCGGTCTCGTTAATTTCTATGATTCTTGACGCTAGACTGGATACAAAGTGTCGGTTATGGCTGACAAATAGAACGGTTCCAGAATAGTTTTTCAAACTTTGAATAAGCGCTTCAATGGCTTCCATATCTAAGTGATTTGTAGGCTCATCAAAAATGAGAAGATTCTGCTTTGCCAGCATCATTTTTGCCAAAATGAGCCGAGCGGCTTCTCCTCCACTTAAAACTTCAATGGTTTTGTGGACGTCCTCCCCTGAAAATAAAACTTGAGCAAGCATTTGGCGCGCCTGTTGTTCATGCACACTTGGTAAGGAACCGCAGAGCCAGTCAAGTAATGTATTTTTTTTATCAAATTCTTTAGCATGATCTTGCGGAAAGTAAGCAAACTCCGCGGCATGGCCCCATTCAAAAGAGCCGGCATCTGGAAGGATGCGTCCGGCTAAAATTTCAAGCAAGGTAGACTTGCCAATTCCATTAGGACCCAGAATGGCAATTTTTTCTCCTCGATTCACTTCAAAGCTCACATTTTCTAAAACTTTTTTTGCTCCATAAGCTTTTTGCACTCCTGAAATTCTTAAGGGGACGATTCCAGAGGGGCGAACCATTTGAAACTCAAGCTTTGGAGATTGTCTTGAAGAAGGAGGAAGAGAATACTCTTCCATGGCGCTTTCTAGTTTTTCCACGGCTTTTAGCTTAGACTGTGCTTGGCGGGCCTTAGTCGCTTTCGCACGGAACCGATCGACAAATTCTTGCAAGTCTTCTTTCTTCTTTTCTTGTTTGGCAAGCTGGTGTTCTTTTTGCTCTAAATCCCAAGCTTTCGATTTTTCAAACTGGTCATAGTTTCCAGGATAAATTTTAATTTTTTCATAATCTAAGTCGATCATATCTGTGGCAATTCCATTTAAAAAACTGCGGTCGTGTGAACTGACGAGAGCCATTCCTGAAAATTGCCGAATATAATCTTCTAGCCACTTGATAGAATAAAGATCTAAGTGGTTGGTCGGTTCATCTAAAATTAAGACATCCGGCTGGCTAAATAAAACTTGAGCTAGTAAAACACGCAACTTATATCCCCCGGATAAAGTTTTTAAAAGTTGAGTGTGAGTATTAGCTTTTAGCCCTAAGCCTTCCAGTAATTCTCCAATCTGACTCGTGGCAGCGTAACCTTGTTGTTCTTCAATCACTTTTTCACAATGAGCAAGTTGGTGGCAATTTTCCTCACTTAAGTTAGGTTCTTGAAGCAGCTTTTCTTTTTGTGTAAATGCATTCCATAAAAGAGGTTTTCCCTTTAAAACAGTATTACGAAGGGTTTCATTTTCGTATAGAAAGTGATCCTGTTTTAAAGTGCCTAAACGAACTGAAGCAGGCATGAATATGTCCCCTTTTTCAGGAGTAAGGGCTCCGCTAAGAATCTTGATGAGGGTGGACTTTCCCGATCCATTGGGTCCCACTAAGGCATAGTGACGGCCTGGATTAAGTTGAAAATTGGCGTTGCGAAAAAGAATCTTATCGCCGTAACGCATGGTGAGATTGACTGCAGAGAGCATAAAACCTGAAAAATAAGTTGGAAATTTGGTTGAACTCTCTGAATATAACTGCTTTAAAAATAAATTACAATGCGTAGGGAAGGGGGATTCAAGGGAACAGCCTAAGTATTCAATCGAAAAAAAATCTTCTGTAAGTAAACGTCTAAACTAGAATCAGATGGGTTAAATAGAAAAAACAGAGTGTGTTAAATATCCTGTTCAAAGGGGATTCTAAAGCGTTTTTTTGTAAATATTAAGTAGGTTTATGTAACTGAAAAAAAGAAAAATAAAAACAGAACAAAATAACATTATATGAATACCTTAAAGTTTAAAAACCCCCTTAAGCGAGATTTAAGGGGCGTTTTATAAAGGAAATAAGTTTAAAACTTTTTTATTTAAACAAATAGGGTGCAACCACAAAAAAATCGAGGAAAGAAGAAAGAGGGTTGCGGAAATAATGGGCCATCTGGTATGTTTTTAGTTTCTTTCGCAAATAAGCGAGACGAAAAGCAAAGCCAAAGAGCGATGCAAAGTTTTTTGACAGTGAAGAAAAGACAATGTGCAAGCAAGATAAATTATAGAGCTTGTGTGAGGAAAGTTAGCGAAAGCTAACGACCCACATATTTAGAATATAACAAATACTCAAATTTTCAAAGTTTTTTTACTTGAGAATTTGATCTTGGTTCAGATTGAATGCTGACGGCGTGGATGA